>JAOUEU010000246.1 GCA_029858555.1 Candidatus Zixiibacteriota bacterium | reverse complement strand
GGCGCCCCCGGTGACTGTGGGCAACTCAACGGATCTTTTTACCGAGAAACTCGATAATCTCAGGTGTCTTCAGCCGGGTCTGCTCCATGCTGTCGCGGTCGCGCAGGGTCATGGTCTCATCTTCGAGCGTCTGACCATCGATGGTAATGCAGAAGGGGCAGCCGGCCTCGTCCATGCGGGCGTACCGTCGCCCTACCGCCCCCGACTCATCATAGAAAACTTTAAATCTCTTCTTTAATTCGTGGTAGACGTTGATGGCGAACTCGGGCATGCCATCCTTTTTGACCAGCGGAAACACGGCGGCCTTGATGGGAGCGACTTTGGGCGAAAGGCGCATAAAAACCCGCTTCTCGCCCTTGATTTCCATCTCGTCGTAAGCATCCACGAGAATAGTCAAAAGCGTCCGATCACAGCCGGCCGAGGTTTCGATGATATAGGGGATGAACTTTTCCGTGAAACGCTCATCGAAATAACGCAGGTCTTTCTTGGTGGCCGCCATGTGGCGGCTGAGATCAAAGTCGGTCCGGTTGTGGACTCCTTCCAGTTCCTGCCATCCGAAGGGGTACTCGTACTCCACATCGTAAGCCGCTTTGGCGTAGTGCGCCAACTCCCCGGAATCGTGCTGGTGCCAGCGAAGTTTCTTTTCGTTGATGCCCAGCTCCAGGTACCACTGCCAGCGCTGCTCGCGCCAGTATTCGAACCATTTCTCGTCCTCAGAGGGATGCACAAAGAACTGCATCTCCATCTGCTCGAACTCCCGCGTGCGAAAAATGAAGTTGCCCGGCGTGATTTCATTGCGGAAGGCCTTGCCTATCTGGGCGATGCCGAACGGTATTTTCTGACGCGAGGAGTTCTTGACATTCAGGAAATTGACATATATCCCCTGGGCCGTCTCGGGCCGGATGAACACGGCGCTGGCCTCGTCTTCCAACGGCCCCATAAAGGTCTTGAACATGAGGTTGAACTGCCGGGGCTCGGTCAGCTCGCCGCCACATTCCAGGGGGGATTTCGACGGCTTCAAGGGGCAACGGGCTTCTTCCAGTTTGTCGGCCCGGAAACGGGCTTTGCACGTTTTGCAGTCCACCATGGGGTCATGGAACTCCGTCACATGACCGGAAGTATGCCAGACTTCCGGGTGCATCAATATAGCGGCATCCAGTCCCTCGACGTCATCCCGTCGGTTGGTCATGGCATCCCACCAGAAATTTTTGAGGTTACGCTTCAGTTCGGCTCCGAGGGGCCCATAGTCCCAACAGGAAGCCAACCCGCCGTAAATCTCCGAAGAGGGATATACAAAACCCCGCCGCTTACACAGCGAGACTATTTTCTCCATCAGGTCGTTTTCGTTTTTCTTGGCACTCATCGTCAGCTTTCTACCTCAGAAGTTCACTGTTCTTCAGCTTTTCAAGAAACTTGAGAGACTTTAGATCCGATGTTATCCCGGTCTGGTAGCTGACGAATTTGGCCAGGGCTTCCAGCAGGAGAACGGTTTCCTGGTAACCGATCGGCAAAGTCACAGCTTCTTTCAAAGACGCCGTTTGCAGCGCCAGCAGGAGCTTATAGCTCGCAGACGAAAAGGGAATATAATAATCTCCGGCCTTTTGGCAAGCGGAACAGATGATACCTCCTCGCGCGGGTGAAAAAAGGACGCGGTCGGCCTTTTCCCCCACCGTATCGAAATCCCGGCGGCAAAGGGCGCAATAGGCCAGGGACGGGCTGTAACCGAGATGCGACAGGACTCGCAGGAAAAAAGCCAGAAAAAGCGCCGACAGACGGTGTTTGTCGGCCGTCTCGACGTATCCCAGAAAAGCTCGAAAATAGTCGTAGAGATTGCCCTGCGGTTCCTCGTCCGGCAAGAGCAGGTAAAGCAATTCGCATGCGGCCGAGGCAAAAGCCAGCCGCCCCAGGGAGCCGGATTTCTCCAGGGAGAAAGCCTCCAGCAAAGCAACCTCGGAGATATAGCCGCGGGTTTCCTTTTGCGAGCTGTAATAGGTGATTTCCATCCGGGCAAACGGTATCAGGCGGCCGCGCCTGGACTTAAAACTTCGGCCGCCCTTGTCCACCAGCGGCAGTTTTCCTGCCCGATCGGTGAAAAATACAACCGTCCGGGACGATTCCGACCAGTTGAACGATTTCAGTATGATAGCTTCCGTCTTTTCCAGAGACATGACTCATCGGCCACGATAGCGGTATATCACTTCGTCAGGGTATGCCATATGATACCGCGTGCGCGCGACGTACTCGATATAGCTGGGATCGGAGCGAAGCCGATCTCGGATCTGAACGGCATCAATAAGCTCGATCAGCTGACGGCGGTTGGCTTCCACCAGGGATTGTCTCTGCCACTCCAGCCTGACAATCCGCGGCAGGCTGTATGTTCCGGCGGCCAGGGAGTAGAAAAACACCACTCCCAATCCCAGAAACCCGTACCGGACAATCTTCCGGCGTATGCGGGCATCAGTATTGGACAGGCGCTGCATGAAATTCTCGGCAAGCGGTGCCAGCAGAGAGCGGGAATGTTTGATCCGTCGCGCCATGGCCTATATTACATTTCACCGTTCATCGTCTGCAAGTAAAAAACCGGCCGGGCATGGCGTGTTCAGAAATTGAACAGCGAAACTGAGTGGAAGACGGGTCAAATCTTCGGGGCACTTACCGATATTAAGAGAAACCGCGAGAACATTGGATTTTTCGCTATGAGTATAGGCAGGATTCAGGGTCTTCTTAAGATCGTTGAAGGCCCAGGTACCTGCCGCCTTTACAATTACAGGATGCACCCTTGAAGGACAAGAAACTTAGACTTGATGAAATACTCGTTCGGGAGGGGTTAATTTCTGACGAGCAGGTGCAGGATGCTCTCCTGCGTCAAAAAGCGCAGGGTGGCAAGCTCGGCTCGCAGCTCCTCTATCACCACTATATCGATGAAGCGGGCCTGGTGCGCGCTCTGGCGCTGCAGATCGGTTGCGAGGGAGTGGTACTGTCGGACCTCGCGATACCCGCGGATATTCTCAAATTCATCCCCGACAGGGTGGCTGTCGCCAGAAAAGTTGTTCCCTTTCAATACGATATAAAAAGCAATGTTCTTAAAGTCGCCTGCGAGGATCCCACCGACCAGAATCTGATTGACGAACTCAATTTCGTTGCCCACGGAACGCAGGTGAAGCTTTACCTGGCTGCGGAAGTTGTCCTTAACACGGTCATCGCCAAATACTATCTCGGGCATGACGTGTCCCCGCGCAACGACCTGTTGCTGGAATTGCCCGAGGAAACCGCGCCGACAGTCGAGACGCCACCCGAGCCGCCGGACAGTACCCAGTCACCCCCGGCAGGAGGTGCCGGCGCGGTTCTGCTGGTGAGCGACGAGGAATCATCCGGCTCCTTGCTGCAATCCTTGCTGGAGCGTGACAACTACCAGGTCACGGTCACCGATTCAGCCGACGCGGCCATCGAAATCATCGGCGACAAATGCTTTCACACTGTGTTCGTAAAGGACACGGTGTCCGGTGATTACATCGACCTCATCGACCGCCTTCGAAAACTGTCGCCGAAAACGCGCGTGCGTTACTACGAATCCGCGTCGGCGCTGCTGTTGTCGGACGAGTTTGCGGCCTCCGGCGAGGAACTGCTGCGGAAAAATCTCGAGATCTTTACATCACTGCTGGCTTCGATGGGCAACACTGATTCCAACCACTCCGGCCGCGTGGGTGATTACGTTTACCGCCTGTGCCGCCGTCTGGGCCTGCCTAAAAAAGAGCAGATGCTTATAACCAACACCGCCTATCTGCACGACCTGTCTCGATATTACTACGGCACCGCGGAGGAGGAGAGCTACCGGGGAGTAATCGACCTGTCTATCAAATTGCTGCAGTCGATCGGCTATTCGCCCGTTGCCATTGAGATGCTGCGCTCGATGTATATCGATCTTAAGGGCAAGTACACGCGGCGGCTTCCAATCGAGGTCCTCGGCGGCAATATTATCACGATTGTTGACCTCTTCTGTGATAATGTCCCTTCCGACCAGAAGCTGTCGCTGGACAAGTTTGACGCCATAAAAAAGAAACTCCGCGACTTGACCGGGCGGCTGTTCTTGAGCGAGGTGGCGGAAGCCTTCACGCTCATGGTACAGGAAGAGATTCTCACCGCCTCGGTGACCGAGCGATACAACCAGGTGGTGATGTTTTCGGACGAGAAGGAATCACTCAGTGCGGCGGAACTCCGCCTTAAAAACGAAGGGTTCAGGGTAGTCTGTGAGAGCTCACCCGAACGCTTTGTGGCCCTTTATCGCCGCGCCCGACCGGATATCATCATTCTGCTCCTGCAAAAAGATCTTTCGGAAATCGAAGCTTTTGTCGATAGCATTTCGGCTCAGGGTATCGACATCGAGCAGGTTCCCACCTTCCTACTGGCCGATGCCGGCCATTCACCGAAACTGACGGGCCTGCTGGAAAAGGGCCTCCACGACGTTATTTCAGTCGACGGCACCTACGACCTGCTGGTGATAAAGCTCAAGAAGGTGCGCCAACAACTCGAGAAGAGGGCACAGCAGCAACGCGATCTGCAAAGTGACGAGTCCGGGGCCAAGGGCCGGCTGACCGATATGAATTTGATCGACCTGTTGCAGGCTCTCGGGCCCAGTCGCAAGACCGTTAGGATTATCGCCCGATCCTATGTCCCGGATAAGTATCACCTGGAGTTGTACCTCGACCAGGGTTCCATTCGGTTTGCCCGTCTGGGTGACCTCACCGGCGCCCAGGCAATTTATGAGGCCATCGCCTGGAGTGACGGCACGTGGAAGGTCGAGTCGGTGTCGCCGGACGCTCTGCCCGAGTGCAATGTCGTCCAGCCCAATGAATCCATCCTGATGGAAGGTTGCCGGTTACTCGATGAGAAAGTGCGGACCGGCCAACTGTTGCATCGG
>JAOUEU010000245.1 GCA_029858555.1 Candidatus Zixiibacteriota bacterium | reverse complement strand
GCGCGTGACCTCGATACTGCTGTAGGAAGCGTTGAGCACGCTCCCGAAACTGCTGGTGAATTGGTTGCGCACTTTGACCCCGGCGCCAAACCCCATCTTATTCTCAACCGCGGGCGCGAAAGACTCCGTCTCCCAGAGATTATTGGGGAAGAAGAAATTAACGTACGGTTTGACCGTGACCTGGCGTTGGGGAATATCGTAGGCATACGAGCCTTGAATCAGAACCCCACAGAACAAAAGCAAAAAGAACACTACTCCTGCAAGCTTGCGCATGACAACCTCCGTGGAAACCAGACGGCACGATTATTCTGGGCATAAGAAACGGCTCTCCTTTATCCCTGTCATCCAAAAAAAAATGCAATTTCGCATGCTGCAGGCCATGCGCGAGATAATCGTTCACATGGAGATTGCCGCACCAGCGAGCGAAACCTCTGCTTTGTGCCGCCCTCATACTCACCCACGGGCCGCCGCCGGACTCAACCGCATCCGCCGCCCCGACACTTTTCCTACATTGTCACTTGTGATTCGCTCTTGCCCGGCTTAAGCGGGAAGTAATATGCAGGAGTAGATATGTCTGTTCTGAAAAGTGCATTTTCGGCGATCACCGGTTTTCCGGTCAGCGGCACGCGCCCTCACCGTCAAAATCACTACAATATCGGAGGGCCACAAATAAAAAACGAGAAAACGAACCCATTTCCGCGTAAGCGACTGCTGTTCATCGGGATACGGCAAATTTCAGCTTTTCTTGACCGCATCACATTGGTAGCGAAAATGCAGCCCCTCATTGCATATAAAGTGATGAAAACAATAATAAACATCAATAAACAATAAAATACTTGACAAACCGGCCCGGGAACTGTAGCCTGAAGCAGAACAGTCATAAACAGGGGAGTGCCATATGACTCTCAAAAAGCTCTTTTCCTTTGAGTTTTTCCCGGCCCTCCAGAACCGGGATGAGTTTTTCGAAAAGATCACCCGGGAAGGCGAAGTCCTCCCGCGCATTCTCAACCAGTATGTCCTGCTCTGCGTCTTCACGTTCGCCTACGGTGTGGTGATGGGCGCCTACCATGGCTTTGCTCAGGCCGTGGTCGCCGGCCTGAAAGTGTCCGTTCTGTTCTCGCTGGTGTTGCTGATCTGTTTTCCGGCCTTTTTCATAATCCAGTTTATCCTCGGTTCCAAACTGCGCCTCGCCCACATGATTTCCATCATTTTGTCCGGATTCGTTCTAACGACGGCGATAATGGTATCATTTGCCCCCATTGTCATCTTTTTCCTGCTCACCGGCGGCAACTACTATTTCCTCCAGCTTCTGCACATTCTCATATTCATCCTCTCCGGTATCTTCGGCATGAAAACCGTCGTCGATGCCTTGCGCTTCTCCTGCGAGAAGAAATCGATCTACCCCCAGATCGGCGTAGCGGTCTTTCGGTTCTGGGTGGTGATCATGGCCTTCGTCGGCATCCAGCTCGCCTGGAATCTGCGGCCCTTCCTGGGCGACCGCGGCCAGCCGTTTGAGATGTTCCGCAAATACGAAGGTAACTTCTACACGGCGCTGATCTACTCGGCGAAACAACTGCTCTATAAGGTCGACGAAGGTCTTGCCGAAAACGCCGAACGGAACAAACCGGGCAATCCGAACAAGGGAACCGGCACCGATTCTCTGTTTGAATCGTACATGGAGCGGCAGCGGAAGGGCGGCGGCGTTGGAAACTGACATCATGACGCTCGAAGAAGTCGCGGCCTACCTCAAGCTCAAGCCGCAGACCATCTACACCTGGGCGCAGGAGAAGAAAATCCCGGCCGCCAAGATCGGCAAGGAGTGGCGCTTCCGCAAGGCCATCATCGATGAATGGTTCGTCCAGCATATCGATGATAAGTTCACCGACGTCATCGAGCGCTGGAAAGCCAGGCAGCAAGACGGCGGCCAATAAACAACTTGCTGCCGGGTTCGACCGGTTCTACCTTGAATCATGTGCCATAAGGGAGGTTGACGCATGTTCCGTGCCCGCTATCGCAGCAGTATTGCTTTTGCACTCTTGTTCGCCATCGCCATGGCCTATTTCGAAGCCGCCGTGGTCGTGTACCTCCGGCAGTTGTACTACCCCGACGGCTTCTCTTTCCCGTTGCGCATAGCGCCGACTAAGATCATAGTCATCGAACTGATCCGCGAACTATCTACCCTTGTCATACTCGTGGCCGTGGCCGCCGTCGCCGCCAAAAGATTCTGGGAAAGGTTTGGCTACTTCGTGATGATTTTCGGCGTATGGGACATTTTCTTCTATGTCTGGCTTAAAGCGACTACCAACTGGCCGTCGTCGCTTCTCGAATGGGATGTCCTTTTCTTGTTGCCGGTCCCCTGGATTGGCCCGGTCATCGCCCCGGTGCTGGTGGCGCTCATGATGGCCGTGGCCGGCTTTCTCATCATACGTCTTTTCGCGCTCGGCTACACCTTCCGCCCGACTTCTCTCGGCTGGCTGCTGGCCATATTGGGCACGGCCGCCATTTTGTACTCGTTTATGCGTGACACCGACGCCGGTCTCCGCGGGCAGATGCCGCAGCCGTATCTCTATTATATGCTCATCATCGGACTTATGTTGTATATCGCCGGTTTCATCCACTGCTATCGACGCTCGCGAGGGGGCGGGTCGCTATGATATCGTTCGAGGATCTGATTCACCGCCGGACGCCGCTCGTCATCGCCCATAGGGGTGCATCGGCCGTTGCGCGCGAAAATACGCTCGAAGCGTTTGAGCTGGCTATCGAGATGGGCGCCGACGTTATCGAATTCGACGTGCGCCGCACCGGCGCCGGCGTGATCGTTGTCCATCACGACGCCGGCATCGCCGGAACCGATACCGTAATTGCTCAGGCGACATTGGGAGAAGTGCGGCAGGCCGCGCAATCCCAGGGTTATCAGGTGCCGACTCTCGACGACGCTCTCCGCCTCTGCGCCGACCGTATCGCCCTCGATATCGAACTGAAGGAGGGCGGCTACGAAGCCGAGATCATCCGCACTGCCTTTCAGTATTACGACCTGCGCCATGTCATCTTCAAATCATTCGACGACGCCACGGTTAGGCGTCTCAAAGAAGCCGAACCCAAAGCTATCGTGGGCTTGCTTGTCGGCGATTCGCCGCGAATGGCCATGCAGGATCTGTTTCCCGTTAACAGGCTGCGTGCCTGCCGGGCCGACTTCGTCTCGCCGCATTGCCGTCTTGTCAAGTTCGGTTTCATGCGCCGGATGCGTCGGATGAGAATGCCCGTTCTGGTCTGGACGGTGGACGATGTATCGTCAGCTGAGAAACTAGCCCAAGAAGGCGTCGCCGGTATCATCACCAACACGCCGGACAAAATACGCTCGGCATTATCACAGTGAACTGCCATATCAGAAAACCTTTGTAACTCCGGACAGAAATAACTGGTCCGCCAGTCGTGGCCTAAGGCGCTAACATACAGGCCGTTACAGCGCCTAAAGTAAGGGCGGGGCAGGCCGATAATCACGATAGAAGCGCCCGGGTGGAGTTCGCCCGGCCGCTCCGGGCAAATCAACCGTAACCGTGAGGAAACCGGCGTGAACGCTATCGGATCCGACAAAAACAGTGACCGGCAGTTTCGGGCCGGCGATGAGCTTCTGCAACTGGTGTCGTTTGACCTTGGCTCGCAGCAGTACGGGGTGGATATTCTGCAGGTGCAGGAGATAAACCGCACGGTGGATATCACGAAAGTTCCGCAGGCCCCGGAGTTCGTCGAGGGGGTCATCAATCTGCGCGGGCAGGTGGTGCCGGTGATCGATTTGAGAAAGCGGCTGCATCTCGAGCCCAAAGAGCACGACAAGAACACGCGCATCGTGGTGGTGGACATCAACGGCAGCGTGGTGGGGATGGTGGTTGACGCCGTGTCGGAGGTGCTGCGGCTGCCCTCGGGGAGGATCGAGCCGCCGCCGGAGATGGTGACCGGCTGCGACACGGAATACATTCGCGGGGTGGCCAAGCTGGAAGAGCGTTTGCTGATTATTCTCGATATATCGAAGATTCTCGATGTCGGCGAAATCGCAAGGATGGCGACCTGAGACGCTAGAAGGACCTTTTCCGACAAGAGCCGGCCGCAAGCCGGCTTTTTTAATGGCCACCCCGGCGACCCCGTCGCTTTTATTCGGTGGAGGGCGGTGCCGGCAGGCGGCATCGCCGCTTTTTTTGAATGCGAGAGTGGCTGAGATTGCCACGCAATGACGTGGGTTGAGGTTCTCTTTTACCATACAGGGGGTGTATGTAAGGCAAAATTCAAAAATTCCGTGTAACGGCTTACGGCGGCGAGACATACAGCGAAATGGGTTCGTTTTCTCGTTTTTTATTTGCGTCCCTCCGATCTTGTAGTGATTTCGCCTGCTCATAAAGCTGGAGGCGGCGCAGAAGTGTATACGCGCGAGTCAGTTGGCGGTCAAGGCGCATCTCGTAGTAGAGGAGGTTGCGGTTAAAGTCGGAGGCGGGGATGGAGTGCCTGCCGACCAGGTCGGACATCTCGCGGTCATCATCATCGGATGTCGGGGGCTCTTCCGGAGAGGCATTGTCGTCGGGGGATGCGGTTTCCGACGGAGAGTCGTCGGCATCATCGTTGTCCTCGTCGCAGGCGCGGTAGAGGGCGGCGATGCGGTCGCGGATATTGACGGCATCGTCGAGGCGGTCGTTGAGGTGGGCGGTTTCGGCGCGCACGGCGCGGCGGGAGCGCCAGAGGCAGTTGGCGATTTTGCGGACGAGGTATTCCTGGAAGACGGACTGCGGCTGCAGTTCGGCGACGAGCGAGTCCAGAAGAAGCTCGTATTCGGCGCGGTCCTCTTTGAGGGGTTCGGAGTCGATGATGACGTCGCGGGCGCAGAGGCCGTGTTTGAAGGAGTTGCGGGCGGCGACGGCCTTGCCCCCGGGGGT
>JAOUEU010000244.1 GCA_029858555.1 Candidatus Zixiibacteriota bacterium | reverse complement strand
TTTTATGGGCAAACGCTTCCCGGCGGCGTATAATGTGGCATGCTCGACCGTCTTGACAAGAGCGTTGCGGCCATCTCCCCCCTGCTTGGCGACCTTTTCGAGATCGCCGCCGTTTACCGCCGCGACAGCCACATCGTCTTCAGCCTCGCCTTCCGCGCCGATCGGGAACGATCCCTGCTGCTGCTAAAGGACAGGCTCAAATCGGCCGGCTATACCTTCGTCACCCATGTCCAGGGGGATATCCTGATATTGTCCGTCGATCCGCGCCCCCGGCTCAAGATACCGCGCACTAACATAATCCTGTTCGTACTGACGGTCTTTTCGGTCTATTTCGCCGCGGTCTTCTGGAGATACAACCTGGTACGCCCCTCCGGCTACGCCGAGGATCTGGCTTCGATAGTCCGGGAGACCGTCCAGGCGCTTTTGTCCGGCGCCGGCATTGAGTTCACGGTGGCCCTGATGTCCATCCTCCTAGTTCATGAGATGGGACATTTCGTGGCCAGCCGGCGAAGAAATATAGTGACTTCATGGCCCTATTTCATCCCGGCCCCCAATCTTATTGGCAGTTTCGGCGCCGTTATCAAATCCAAATCCCCCTTCTGGAACCGGCGCGACCTGATCGAGGTCGGCGCCGCCGGCCCCATCGCCGGCTGGATCGTTTCCATTGCGTGGCTGCTGTACGGCTTATCCCAATCCCAGGCTGTTGCGCCCTCGAGTATCATGCCGGGCGATATTCCCTTCTCCCTGACCGGGGAGTCCATTCTCATGCGCCTGGGGAGTCTGCTGTTCATGGGGCCTTTGCCCGATGGCTTTTCGTACCGGTTGACCGAGGCTGCTTTCGCAGGCTGGGTCGGCCTGCTGGTGACAGCCATCAATTTGCTGCCCATCGGCCAGCTCGACGGCGGCCATATTGTCTATGGGCTGTTAAAGAACCGGCAGCAGGTTCTGGGAAGAATCGCCATGGTGGCTCTTTTCGCGCTCGGCTTTCAGTCGATGATGTGGTGGTTTTTTGCAGCCTTCGGACTGCTCTTCGGCGTGACGCATCCGCCCACACTCGATGACTCTAAACACCCGGGGCAAGCGGCGACTCTGATGGGCATAGCGGCTCTGATTATACTCTTCCTGTCGTTTACACCCGCACCTTTTTAGAATCCTGCGGCACCTCGATGCCGGCCGCGTCCGCATCACAACCGTACATCTCCCTGAGATTAATCCGCCCTCTTCTCAGAAGGTCCATGAAGATATCCACGATAACGGGGTCGAACTGCGTTCCCCTGTTGGTCACCAGTTCCGAGACGGCTACCTGCAGGCTGGCCCCACGGCGATAAGGCCGGTCCGAAAGTATCGCGTCAAACGTATCCACTACCGCCAGCAAGCGTCCTTCGACAGGAATCCGTTCGCCTTTCAGGCCGCGAGGATACCCACAGCCGTCGTAGTGTTCGTGATGCGCGATGATGAACGGAATGGCGGGCTTGAACAGGTCTATACCGCGGATTATCTTGAGCCCCAGGTTGGGGTGGTTCTGCATCAGCTGACGCTCCTGGTCGGTGAGCTTCCCCGGCTTGTTCAAAACGCTGTCGGGTACACCGATCTTACCCATGTCATGCAGCGTGCAACCCATAATCAGATGCTGTATCCGGGCCTCATCCCAACCCATCTGCCGGGCGACCAGTTCAGCCAGCCTGCAGACGCGGTCGGTATGACCGGCGGTGTAGGCGTCGCGCGCTTCGACGGCGTTGGCCAGGCCCCTGATGGCCTGTAAGTACGAAGCCCGGAGGTCATGGTATAGCTTGTGATTAGCCACCGCCGAGGCCAGGGCGTTGGTCAGTATCGCCAGAACATCCAGCTGGCCGGGAGGTATCTCATCAAAGCGCCGGATCACCACCAGGTTGATGACACCATGAAGCTTGCGTCGAACAAAGATTGGCTGCGAGACCACCAGTTTGTTCGCTCTGCGATTGTCCGGTTGGATTATCTGCTCGGCCTGGATACTCGGCTGAGTGCTCCGCGTGTAGGCAAACTTCAGAATTGTCCCTTCGTCGAGCACTTCCTCCCGGTAAGGGCTCGTGTCCCGGTCGATGACCTTGCGAACAGTATCGCGCGTGTCCGGGTCTATCAAGATTATTCCCGCCGATTCCGCCGAAAGCTCCTTCATGCATGAACCGGTCACCATCGACAGGAACTTGTCAATCTTAACGCCTGCCCCGGTGGCGTTTACTATTTTGAGAAATTCTACCTGCCCCTGCAAGGTCAGGTTGTCTCGCCGGATACGCTGATGCTCCAGACCGCGCTGAATGGCCGCCTTGAGCTGTTCGAGCTTGAAGGGCTTCACCAGAAAATCGTAGGCCCCCTTTTTTAGAACCGATATGGCCGTCTGTACCGTCGGGTGCGCGGTCATCAGAAGAATAATGGCATCCTTATGATTCGCCTGAACCGCTTCCAGAATCTGCACCCCCGAGAACTCCCCCATTACCAGGTCCGTCAACACAAGATCGACCGGATTGTTCTCGATGTATTCCAGAGCTTCCTTCGGATCCGTCAACGCGGTGGTGTTGCACTTGTCCGCTGACAATGATTCTTCGATAATGTTACAAATATACTGCTCGTCATCGACAACGAGGATATTGGGTCTTCCGGAGTCCGTCATGCTTTTCCCTTCATAAATTTCGTCAGTACTTCTATCGGAATTCGCCACGCTGAAAAGACGCCTCGGAAAGCTTTTGTTTAAAGATTGAGCTATCGCAGAATCTATCGACCTGTGAACATGGCCGCGTGATAAGATGAGCGAACCAGAGGACCTGAGAGGACTTCTCTGATACCCGTCGCCTTCGCCTTCTGTCCCAGCAAGGCAAACTCGTCGGGAGGCAGGTAACGGGCCACCGGGTGGTGCTTACTCGATGGCGCCAGGTACTGACCTATGGTTAGTATTGAAACGCGGGTATGGGCCAGATCCCAGAACACCTCCTCCAGTTCCTCAGCGGTCTCTCCCAGACCTACCATCAGACCTGACTTGGTGACGACACCTGTCAGGCGCTGTACTTCTCTGAGAAGACTCAGCGAAACCTGGAAGTCCGCACTGGGCCGGACCGCTGGATATAGCCTAGGAACGGTCTCAAGATTATGGTTGAATATATCCGGGCCGCAACCGGCGATGACAGCCACGGCTTCCGGCTTACCCTTGAAATCCGGGGTGAGTATTTCGACCGTACTTTGCGGGAGCCGGTCTCTGATGGCCTTCACCGTGGCGGCGAAATACCGGGCACCACCGTCGGGCAGGTCATCCCTGGTAACCGATGTGACCACAACATGACGCAGCTTCAACTCGCTTGCAGCGGCGGCCACTCGTTCGGGTTCAGATGGATCCACCTCTGCCGGCGGTCCCGGCTGGACATCACAGAAACGACAGTCCCTTGTACACCGGGGCCCCATAATCAGGAAGGTCGCAGTACCGTGATTAAAGCATTCTCCGCGGTTAGGACAGTTGGCCGCTCGGCAAACGGTATTAAGCCGGTGACGTCTCAGCACCTGATTTACCGCCTCATAACTTTTGCCGCCGAAGGCCCTGATCCTAAGCCATTCCGGTTTTCTCGCCTCGCCATCTGCCATCTTAACCTGTCCCTTTTTTGAGCAGCTTGCCGACTCCAGTCGGCTTTCCCTGACGCCGGTTCCAAGCCTGATTAAGTATAAGTGAATTCCAACGATAATCAAGAAATAGGGACTAACTGCCGCACGACCAGAGGAGATACCAGATGATACGTACCGGTGGAATGGCGCTCTTCCTAGCGATCATAGGAATCGGCGGGGCCGCCCAGACCGCCGATAAGAAAGAGGTCAGAATCGAGAAAATCGCCGAGTACAACGTCCGGGACATGAGAATCCAGCCGGTTCTGACTGCCGCCGATACCTGTATCACCGTTCACTCCGGTGCCATGGTGTGGCAGATCGACAATTGGGTTGTTGGCTCAGAACTCTATAAAGCCTACCTTGACCCCGAAGCGAGTTGCCCCAATCCATACCCATACACGATCACCGAAATAAACATGCCAATGTCCTTTGCCGCGGCTACTCCGCTGTACGTGTCGGTGGATGTGGAGGCCGTCGATGTTTCCAATCCTTCCTGCCCCGCGCCGGGTGGACTCCTGGCGATATCTGCTCAATATGAACTCCAGGTACCGGGTCCCGGCGTGTACAGCATCTGGATCCCCCTTGATCCTCCGTACGTTATCGAAGGGCCCTTTTTCGGAGGATTCTACATCGGGAATCCGCTGGATCCGTTTGTGGGCGCCGCTGTCATAACCGACAACAGCCCGGCATTATGTACGTCTTATAACATCTGGGATACGGCCACCGGTCTTGTCGACCTCAATAACAATGAATTTTACAGCTTCCCGGGGCGGTTGGTTCTGATGGCCTCTGGCACCCCCGGCGGCAGCGCCAGTGGCGATCCGGCACCAGAGGTTGAGTTAGTATGGCCGTTATTCGATGATACCGTGCTCAGCTTCACTGAAATCTGGGCAAACGAGACATCCAGCTCCGGCATCGTCGAATACGTAGCATTCGAATACTCCCGTGAGGGCGGCGCCTTCATCGAGATAGGCCGTGACTACGACGGTTCACGCCCTCTAAGGAACGGCGTGGATTTCTCAGGTTACGGCGATGGATACGTTGTTGGCTGGGATTTCGCCTACCTGCCCGAAGGAGTATACACACTCCGAATCACTGCTTGCGACAGCCTTGAACGCCGCGCGACCGTCACGAGCCGCATATACCTTGAACCCACACCGCCTGTTCCCAGAATAACCGCGCCTGCCGATGGAGCGGACTTCTGCACGCCTTTGGATATTCTCATCTCCTGTAACGACGAAAACCTTCCCTCGATAGAAATTTTCGCGCAAGCGGCTTCCAAAGACTATTCAGTTGGTCTCGGTGCG
>JAOUEU010000024.1 GCA_029858555.1 Candidatus Zixiibacteriota bacterium | reverse complement strand
GGAACGAGGCATTCCCGCCGACGGTGGCCAGGGTGATCCGCCGACGGCTTTTGGCGGCACAGGTATGTGCTATGTCACGGACAACTATTACGTCAACTCGGATGTCGACGACGGCATCACCAGCCTTGTCTCGCCGGTCCTTGACCTCTCGACCCCCGGCGAACCGGAAGTCCGCTACGCTCTGTGGTACTGCAACGACTACGGGGCTTGTCCATATGAGGATGTATTTGAAGTATACATATCCGATGACGACGGGGTTACCTGGACACCGGCCCAGACAATCGGCCCTAAGGAGTTCGCTTCCGGCGGGTGGTACGAGCATTCGTTTCTCGTTCGCGATATCATCGAGCCGGCTTCTCAGATGAGACTCCGCTTTGATGCCTCGGACTTCGGGTGTGCCTCGCGAGTCGAGGCCGGTTTGGACGAGGTCAAGGTGATTGTTTATGGATGCAACGGAGCACAGGACAGCGATGGTGACGCCGTGGCCGATGTTTCCGACAACTGCCCCTGGAACCAGAATCCATCACAAGCTGACGGCGACCTGGACGGCATCGGTGACCTGTGCGACAACTGCCTGGGAGCTTATAATCCCGGTCAGACCAATTGGGACGGCGATAGCCTCGGCACAGTCTGTGACAACTGTCCGGAGGTTCCCAATGATGACCAGCTGGACTCTGATGGCGATGCTATGGGAGATGTCTGCGATAACTGTCAGATCGCGGCAAATGCCGGTCAGGAGAACAGCGATGGCGATGCCTTTGGTGATGCCTGCGATGCCTGTCCGGAGGACGCCAATAACGATATCGACCAGGACGGTCTTTGCGGCGATATCGACAACTGCCCGTTCACGGCCAATGTTGACCAGGATGATACCGACCTCGACGGCGTCGGTGACGCCTGCGATAACTGCCTGACCGTATCCAACCGCTATCAGCAGGATACCGACGGTGACGGTTTGGGTAATGCCTGCGACTTCTGCTCGGGTGATCCCGACAACGACATCGACCAGGACGGCATTTGCGGCAATGTCGACAACTGCGCCAGCACTCCCAACACCGACCAGGCAGATATTGACGCTGACGGCGTGGGCGATGCCTGCGACGACTGTATCGACCCGGATGGGGACGGTTTTGGCAGTCCGGGTTATCCCTCGGCGACCTGTGAGATTGACAACTGCCCGGAGGATTACAATCCCGGGCAGGAGGACGCCAACAACTCCGGCATCGGCGATGCCTGTTGTTGTATCGGTTTTCGGGGCAATGTTAATGGTGATGCGGAAGATAAGCTGAATATCTCTGATGTGACCTACCTGATCAACTATCTTTTCGGGATACCCAGCGGCCCGGAGTCCCCGTGTCCTCCGGAAGGTAACGTCAACGGTGATCCTGATGGTAAGATCAACGTTTCCGATCTGGGTTACCTGACGGCTTATTTATTTGCCATACCGCCGATTCCACCGCCACCGCCGTGCCCCAACGAATAATCGGCAAAGTGGCTCGCCGGCGATTCTGCAGAAGATTCTGGGGCACACGTCGCTGACCGTGACCTGAGGTTTCCTGCACGCGGGCCATGAGGATAGGGTCATTTCTATGGCCGGTTCAGTACGAGTAACGTGATCGGCCTTCAATAGTCACGCCGGATCCTGTCAAGCTTTTCCACTGTAGCCGGTTTCTCCCGTGCCGGAGTATTCGACCAGGAATGCAGGGGATGCCCGAGCTCATCGATTGACCTGCCAGCATCAAGCTTGCTAAGACGTTTCTATGGGACTGCTGGCGGCTACCCGGCCCCTGCTGTCTGATAGAGCGAACGGCAGCCAATCACAATCGGCAGTCACTCACTGGCGGCCGGGTCGATCAGCCCGCGGAATGTAGTCCATATGGGATGAATATCGTAGCTATCGATATCTGGTCGCAATATACTCTAATCCGTATCGCCGTCAAGAATGAGTCATATACATCCACTGTCATTTCTTGTCATGTCGGTTCATTCGTTTGGAGCATGGAGCCTGTATTCGACAAACTCCCGGGCTCGCGCGGTCGGTGACCCTCAAACATCCCTATACCCGTCTCTAACGCCGTCCTGGTGAGAACTAGCTACTCGTTTCGGAGCTGTAGATGTATAAAATTATCTTGCCAAAACCTGGATAGATTAGTACTTTTGTACCAGTTTCGTGGAAAGTCCGGTCCGACTTTGTTTAGATTTCAGTTTTGCATCTCGATACAACTTTGCCGGAGTGAGTCACATTCTGGCGGGTTTCATCGCATGCTGGCAGGGACGTAAGTAACCGAGGACGATCATCAATCGACGAGTTAGGTAATCACTTCAAACAATCTGATTAGCCCACTCGGTAGGTCTCCTCACTAGGGCGGTGCCATTGGTGTACTCGTTGGCATTTATCGCTCTGTCTGTCTAACACACTGCAAGACACAAACAGGTCATAGCTTGGCACCCAAGATGCACTGTCGCAACGCTAATCCAAAATCCCATAAAGCGAGGTTACTCAGATGTCAATTGAACTGATCAGTCTGACTGCGAAGAGGCCAAGACGGCTCGCAAAATTCCTGATGGCAACCGTGCTTTGCTTCGCCATCCTGACTCTGTCTGCCACAACAATGGCGGCATTCTCATGGGAGCCGACTAACGGACCCTACGGGGGTCACATTTTCGATCTGGCCGTGAATGCCAGCGGTCATGTCTTCGCCGCTTCGGAGACGAATGGCGTCTTCCGTTCAACCGACAACGGCAGTTCCTGGACCCAGGTAACGAGCACCGAGGTCGATCCCCTGGTGATCAACTCGAGCGGTCACATTTTCGCCGGGACCAATGATGGTGTGCTAATCTCAACTGACAACGGCGATACCTGGTCATCCACGGGACTGGTAGCCTCGGGGATCGTTTCTCTGGTTATTAACTCCAGCGATCATATATTCGCCGGGAACTACTTCGGAGACGTATACCGTTCGACCGACAACGGGGCGAACTGGTCTACTGCCAGCAGCGGTCTGACAGCGAACAGCGTCGAGGCACTGGCGGTCAACGCCAGTGACCACATCTATGCGGGCACTGATGTCGGCGTATTCCTTTCCACGGATAACGGCGATTCATGGACAAAAACCAGCCTCGCGGCAACAAACGTAACGGCCGTCATTGTCAACGGCGGTGACGACGTTTTCGCCGGAACCATCAGCAGCGGTGTCTACCGTTCGACTGATGATGGTGCCTCGTGGACGCAGGTCCTGGTGACCAGTGCCTCGGTCAAGTCGTTCGCAGAGAGCGCGGGCGGGAGCATTTTCGCAGCGGCCGCAGCGGGCGGTGTATACCGCTCCACGGATAACGGTGATTCCTGGACCCTGCAGGTCGACGGTCTGAGAAATATCTACGGGTTTGCTGTTGCCACCTATACCGGCGGCCTTGTCTATGTCGGAACGTATGGGGGAGTCTACCGTTCGGCCAATAGTGGTGACACGTGGGCGGCTGCAAGTGGCGGTCTGATGAACAATGAAATCGTGTCGTTGGAGATAAATACGAGTGACTATCTCTTTGCCGGCACCAACGGTGACGGCTTGTATCGATCGGCGGATGACGGCGCCAACTGGATACATACGGAGCTGACCAACGCCAGCGTGCCGGCGCTCACCATCAATTCCTCCGGTCATCTTTTTGCAGGGACGGGCTGCGGCGTCCTGCGGTCAACCGACAACGGAGACACGTGGACTGGCGTGGATGAGGATCTGCCGGGACCGGGCTATAATGCACTGGAGGTGACATCGACCGATATCCTCTTTGTCGGAACAGCGACCGGGGTATACCGGTCCTCTGACAACGGCGATAACTGGGCGCTCGTCGGCCTCTCCGGCGGTTATATTTCGGCTCTGGCGGTCAACGCCAGCAATCACATTTTTGCCGGTACCTTTGACGGCAACGGCATTTACCGTTCGGTCGACAATGGCGATAACTGGACTCAGATAAATACCGGCCTGACGGATTTGTATATATTCGCGATAGCCGTCAGTTCTTCCGGCGATATCTGGGCCGCTACCGGGGCCGACGGGATTTTCCGCTCGACGGACAACGGCGACACGTGGACACAAGCCGGCCTGGCGTCACAACAAGTGCGGGCAGTGGCAGTCAATTCAGATGACGACATTTTCGCCGGCACCAGCACCCAGGGCATCTACCGCTCAAACGACAACGGAGCAACCTGGATGCAGGAGAATGACGGTCTTACTTACTCGATGGTCGGTGAACTGGCGGTCAATTCGAGTGACGTAGTTTTCGCAGGAACCTACGGCGCCAGTGTTTTCAAGGGTGTGGACGTGCCGATCATGGTGACTTTTCTCGATGGTGCCGGCCCACCCCAGCCGATCGTGAGCACCAGTGTGGATCTGTACCGAGTAGACGAATACCTGAGTGAGACCTTCGTGACGACCGTGACAACTGACGGCGACGGCAAAGCCGCTCTGCCCGACGCCTTCGAGGCCGGAGATCGGATCAAAGCCTACAAGGTCCTTCATACGGAATCGACCGGTCGTCCGGCCGGTTATTCACCGGACATGTACGCCGTCGAGATAGATAATGGCAAGTTCAACGTCGTCACGGGCGAGCTCTCCTACGACGAGGTCACCGGAGCCGATCAGTCGCTGATCCTTGACCACACCACTATTGCCTTCGATTTGCTGGTTTATATCGAGTGGGAAGCTAATGCGACCTACCTGGACAATTTCGCGGAGGGAATGCGCCTGGCCTGCAATTACTTGTATGACGTGGCCGATGGTCAGGCACGGATCCGAAACATCGAAGTGTATGACGATCAGGTTATGGGTTACGACTGGGTGTTCCGATCCGGCACCAATCCCGACTTCCACATTCGGCCCGTTCCAAACGCAGCGGTCGGCACTTATAGTGGCGACACCAGATACAGCCGCGTGCAGTTTCTGACACCCAAGAATTTCGGTTACCGGTCGGCTTCCATAGCAGGTCTTTACAGTGAGTATCCCCTGGATCTCTCGGTTCCGAATGACTATCGCCTCAAAGGTTATGCCCTGGGCCATCTCGCGTTCGCCTTCGGATCGGAACATAGTTCGGTTGCATACAACTCGGCGTTCTGGCCTATTCATTCTCCAAGGTATGGTTTTATGGAATCGCCGTTGGAGACGCTGGTTTCTCGAAGTTCGGAAATGTCGCGATCTGCCGTTGAATATGCTACGGCTCCGGCGCAGAATACGTTTCAATGGACGTATTACACGATGGGATGCATGGAGAAGTTTGAAAAGGATTTTGAAGGTGATTACAGCGGCATTTACGCCCAAATCTACCGACCTGACGAGCGAGGTGTCGCTGAGTTCGAGGGGCCAAACGACGATCCCGCGGTGCCGACGGTCGATTGCGGTGCCCTGGTTAATTTCACCGTTCACGACGCGAGCGATGGCGGCATGGACGTGGCGGTTGCATTCGACGCGCGCTTGCGGTACAGAACAGCTTACCTTTCTTCCCCGGGCAACCATGGACGGGTAGCGTGGGGACTGACCAATAGTTCGGGCCAGGTGCTCCTACGGGGGGCGAGAGTGGGAGACATTATATATACCGCCGGATCGCCAAGAGTCACGATTCAGAGTCTCGCCAAGGCAGCCGGCAGTTCCGCAGGGGAATTCGAATGGTATTGCAGCGATGTCGAAATCACATCCGCCGGACCCATCACCGCCGATGTTACCGCCGTTGACGGTGATTTTCCGTTGGCCCATCTGGTGGGCCTCGAACCCGGTAGTCTTGAGTACGAGATTGTGAGTGCGTCGGCGTTGCCCGGAGGTTTGACTCTTGAGCTAATCCCGGATGGAGAGACCGGCGAGAGTATTGTCATGACGCCGACGGACCCCGGCACATATGTTGCCTCGTTTACCGCCGATCCGGGGACAGCGGGCACCTTCATGCTCGAGACCGTCGACGATGCGGCCAACACTTTTTTTGTAATCAATCCTTACGTGACACACGAGTATGATGATGCCCTGGGAACGGAAACCGTATCCGATCCGTTTGGTGATGCGCAAATAGCGCTGGATTCTCTGTCCAAGGTGGGCAAATCGCTGTTCGTGATGTCCACCGATTACCCCCCGCCGCCCGACGGTCTGCCCAATGGAGCGATTCAGGTCGGGCCGATTGTGTGCTTCACGATTACGGGCACAGATCTGCTGGTGGGAGACGATACGCTGACCATGTATTACGACGACGATCAGTTAAGCGATCTTGAACTGGCCGGACACGAGACCGACCTCGGAATATGGAAATGGAACGCCGATTCATCCAAATGGACGGCCATGACTGGGACGGTTGACAGCGACGCCAACATGGTGACGGCCGAAATCTCGGAAACGGGCACTTACGCGATTTTCGCCGAACCTGGTTGCTGTCAGAACATTCGGGGCAACGCCAATGGCGACCCGGACGACAAAATCAACATATCAGATGTGACGTATCTCTTGGATTACCTGTTCGGCATCCCGAGCGGGCCAGCGCCGCCGTGCCTGGAGGAAGGCAACGCCAACGGCGACATTGATGAGAAAACCAATATATCTGATGTATCCTACTTATTGACATACCTCTTTGGCATTCCCACCGGTCCCGTCCCCCCGGCGTGCCCGTAGTTGGCGTCAGACCGACCGCAACTGAATATCAACGATAATTCAAGGCCCTTAAGTCTGCGTGACTTAAGGGCCTTTATCTTTATGCGGAAGGCGGGACTCGAACCCGCACGAGTTGCCTCACTACCCCCTCAAGATAGCGTGTCTACCTGTTTCACCACTTCCGCATCGCCATCTATCTCGAAATGAATCAGTTTCCGCTCGTGTCTATGGGAGCGGTCTCTTCGCCGCCCAGGATATCGTCGATGCTGATGTCACCAGCGGCCGCGGAATCGGTGGGCAGCGCCTGCTGCTGCTGTTGCTGCATCGCCCGCTCCCGCTCCTCCTGCGCTTTTCTGGTGACGACGGACTCACTCGTGGTTGGCTCCGCTGCGCTCTCGGTGCGGATGCCCCGGCTGCTGGCCGACATATAGGCCAGCGCCCCGCAGTTTAGCATAAACAGGATAGCCAGAACCGTGGTGGCCTTGGACAGAAACGAGGCCGCCCCCCGGCCGCCGAAAACGGCACCGGAGATGCCACTGCCACCGAAAGCCGAACCGGCCAGGCCCTCACCTTTACTCGACTGCATCAAAACCACAAGGACCAATGCAAAACACACCAGCACATGAAATACCAGCCAAATCGTAAACAAGAATAGTTCCTCCGTCTAAGCCGCATTAATAATAGCTGTAAAATCTGCAGCCTTCAGCGAAGCGCCCCCGACAAGGGCACCGTCGATATCAGGCTGCGAAAGCAAACCCGCCGCATTGTCCGGCTTTACGGAACCGCCGTACAATATCGGCAACGTCTCGGCCGCTTTTTTGTCCATCTTGGCGACCCGCCCCCGGATGAACTTATGAACCGCCTGGGCCATTTCGGGAGTGGCCGTTCTGCCCGTCCCGATCGCCCAAACCGGCTCATACGCAACGACCGATTTACTTATCAAATCGGCCGAGAATCCCAGAAGCGTACCGTCGATTTGAGCGCCGACAACCGTCTCAGTCTGACCGGCTTCGCGCTGCTGCAACGTCTCCCCGACACAAATGATGGGGGTCAGTCCGGCCTCTAAGGCCGCTTTTGCCTTGACGTTAACCAGCTTGTCGGTCTCGCCGTGGTACTGCCGCCGCTCAGAGTGTCCCAATATAACATAGACCACTCCGGCTGTCAATAGCATGTCGGCGGAGATTTCGCCCGTGTAAGCCCCTTTGGGATGCTCCGACATGTCCTGGGCTCCCACAGCGATGGCGCTACTCCTGGTAAGTTGCACCGCCAGGGGCAGGGAGGTATAGGGCGGGCAAACAACTACCTTTACATTATCGTCGTTGAATCCTTCCGAAACCAGAGCCTTCAGCAAGCTTTCGGTTTCAATCAGATTGCCATTCATTTTCCAGTTTCCGGCGATTATTTTTTGGCGCATATCAGATTCGATCCCCTCTGGCGGCGTCGGTCAGAGCCTCTACCCCGGGCAAGGACTTGCCCTCGAGAAACTCAAGCGACGCTCCACCGCCGGTTGAAATATGAGTTAACTGCTCTTCCAGACCGGCCTGGCTCACCGCGGCGGCTGAATCGCCGCCTCCGACAACGGTCACGGCTCCGCGCCTGGTCAGGTCGGCCAGGAGTCGGGCGATTCCGAAAGTGCCCTCGGCGAACGGCGGGGACTCAAAGACCCCCATCGGGCCGTTCCAGACGACTGTCTTCGCATCCTTAAGCGCTTCGGAGAACAGCTTCAGACTGTCCGGGCCGATATCAAGCCCCTTCATTCCGTCAGGGATACTGTCGATCGGCACGACCCGGGTGCGGGCATCATCGGAGATATCAGTGGCAACAACAGCGTCGGTAGGGAAAATCAATCGCGCTTTGGATTCTTTCATCTTCCCGATAATCTCCCCGGCAAGAGCAATCTTATCTTCTTCGAGCAGCGAATCGCCTATACTATAGCCCATCGCTTTGGCAAACGTGAACACCATGCCGCCACCGATCAGCAGAAAATCGACCTTGTTCATCAGATTGGTGATGACGTCAATCTTGCCTGATATCTTGGCGCCGCCGAGGATGGCGGCAAACGGCCGTTTCGGATCAGAGAGCGCACGGCCAAGATACTTCAACTCCTTCTCCATCAGAAAGCCGGCGACGGCCTTCGGGAAGTATCGCGTCACACCCGCGGTTGAGGCGTGGGCGCGATGAGCGGAGCCGAAAGCATCGTTGACGTAGATGTCCGCCAGCGAGGCCAGTTGCTTCGCGAATTCCGGGTCATTCTTGGTTTCCTCGGCGTGATAACGAAGGTTCTCAAGCAGAAGACAATCACCGGGCGTGAGCCCGGCGGCTTTCTTGGCCGCGGCCGGGCCTATGCAGTCGTCGGCGAACAGCACTTCCCGGCCCAGCAACTCCGAAAGTCGGACCACCACCGGCTTGAGCGACATTTCCGGCAGACGTTGTCCCTTGGGCCGGCCCAGGTGCGAGCAGGCGATGACCATGCCGCCGTCATCCATTATCTTCCTGAGAGTCGGCAGAGCGCCCCGTATCCGGCGGTCATCGGTGATGCTCCGGTTGGCGTCGAGTGGGACGTTGAAGTCGACGCGCACCAGCACCTTGCGGCCGCCGAAATTTACATCAGCAACGGTCAACTTGTTCATGTGACTGCCCGCCGCTACAGCATCATCTCAATCATGTCAACCATGCGGACAGAGAAGCCCCACTCGTTATCGTACCAGGCAAAAACTTTGGCCAGGTTCCCCTGGGTGCTGGTGAGCAGGGAGTCAAAGACACAGCCGTGGGGGTTGCCAATAACATCGATGGAGACAATCGGATCTTCGCAGTATTCCAGAGTAATGGACATCGGCTTGCTGCTGGCAGCCTTCTTCATAGCGGCGTTTATCTCGTCGGCGGTGGTTTCCTTCTCCAGGATTACGGCCAGGTCAACCAGCGAGGCGTCACTGATAGGGACGCGAATGGCGCAGCCGTCCATCCTACCCTTGAGTTTCGGGATGACCTCCGAAATGGCCTTGGCGGCACCGGTGGTCGTGGGAATCATCGAGACGGCCGCAGCGCGGGCGCGTCTCAGGTCTTTATGCGGGAAATCGAGGATTTGCTGGTCGTTGGTGTAGGCATGGATGGTGGTCATGAACCCCTTGACGATGCCGAAATTGTCCATCAGCACCTTGGCCATGGGCGCCAGGCAATTGGTCGTACAAGAGCCGATCGAGATCACATCGTGCCTGGCTTTGTCATACTGGTCAGCATTAATTCCGGGTATAAAGGTACCGTCATGGCCCTTGGCAGGTGCCGAGATCAAAACCTTCCTGGCGCCGGCTTTTATGTGCATCATGGCCTGCTCTTTGGATCTGAATATGCCCGTACATTCCAGCACGACGTCCACTCCGTGTGCTTTCCACGGCAGCTTGCTGGGGTCCTTCTCAGCGGTGACGGGGATTTTCCTGCCGTCGACTATAAGGTCATTGTCCCGGTAAGTCACCTCGCCGGGGAAGCGACCATGAATGGAATCGTACTTCAACAGGTAGGCGAGGGTTTTGGCATCCGTCAGATCATTAATGGCGACGAACTCGAGATTGGTGCCGCGAGCGGCCTTGAAAACCAGCCTCCCGATTCTTCCAAATCCGTTGACTGCGACTTTCATCAATGAAATCCTCCTATTGGGCAGTTACTTCTTCCCTGAAAATAATAGATACTTTACTCCTACTGCAACAGTAAAGGCGCTGTAATCCGATACAGCCACCAGATTATCGGAATACTTGATGGGCATGTACTTGATATCGAGGTCCAGGGCGATCGTCTGCGCGATCGGCCAATCCACGCCGCCGCCAAGGGCGTACGACAGCTTGGTGCTCGACTCTTCCTCAAATCCGGAATAATAGTACGAAGCCGTCGTAAATTGCACACTGCGCCGTCCGTAGAAGACGCCGCCGCCGGCGGACAGGTATGGCTGCCACTTCAAGTCAAGGCCGCCCAGCGGGTAGAACTTGACCTTGACCAGCAGAGGATAAACCATCAAGTTGCCGACGTCGGTCAGGTCGCGCTCGTTGAGAGTCACTGACCCTCGATTCACGATGCCAAACGAGAGTTCACCCATCAATTGGCGAAACAGCCTTAGAGCGCCGTAGGCCTCGAAATAGAAATTGGCCTCGCTGATGCTGGTCCTGAAGGAGAATTCGCCCGATGAACCACCGGCGGGCGGTGTGTCACCCTGGTTGCTCCAGACCCCTAACCTTATACCAGCCTGGTGCTTGGTGCCGAAAGTCTGAGCGGGGGTGGCCCCGGTATCGACGGCCCGAGTGAGCGGAAAAAGCAGTAAAACAATGATCAGAGCGGACAAAACGCTCCTGATATTAGCCAAAAAACACCTCAGCAATCTTATAAAACTCCTTATCAACTGTCTTGACGTTTTTCATAGCATCCACCAGCGGGGTGGCGACGATCTTATTGCCGCGGAGGGCCGTCATTTTACCGTACTGCTTCTTATGGACCAGTTCGATAGCACGAATGCCATAGCGGGTCGAAAGCACACGGTCGTAGGCCGTAGGCGTACCGCCGCGCTGGATGTGTCCAAGAATGACGTTGCGGCACTCGAAGCCGGTGCGCTCTTCAATGGCCAGTGACAGGGCATAAGCGATACCGCCGAGTCGAACGTGCCCGAAAGCATCTTTCTTGTTATCCTGGGCCATGGCTACGCCGCGTCCCTTTTCATTTAGCAGTTTAACGCCTTCGGCTACCACTATTACGGAAAACTCTTCACCGCGGGCATGACGTTTGACAATGCTGGTGACAACCTTGTCAATGTCGACCGGGTATTCCGGCACGAGTATCATATGTGCGCCGCCGGCTATGCCCGATTTGACGGCGATCCAGCCGGCGTGGCGACCCATGACCTCCACCAGGACGACGCGGTTGTGGGCCTCAGCGGTCGAGCGAACCCTGTCGATGGCATCCGTGGCGATCTGTACGGCGGTGTCGAAACCAAACGTCTGATCGGTTCCGCTAACGTCGTTGTCGATCGTCTTGGGAACGCCGACAATATGCACGCCGGCCTGGCTCAGTTTGGCGGCCACTCCGAGCGTGTCCTCGCCGCCGACAGCGATGACGGCATCAAACCGGTACTTCTCTATGTTCTTTCTTACCTTCTTAAGACCATCCTTGATATTAAACGGATTGGTCCGCGATGTTTTGAGGATTGTCCCGCCACGTCCAAGAATCTCGTGCACGTCCTCAATGGTCAGGGGCGCCACGCGGCCGCCATTGAGCAACCCCTTCCAACCCTCGTAGATACCGTAGATATTGTAGTTGTAGTGGTTGATGCCCTTGTAGGTGATTGCCCTGATGACAGCATTCAGTCCGGGGCAGTCGCCGCCTCCGGTAAGCACTCCGACGTTCATATTAATTTCTCAGCGCCTCCTTAACGCCGTCAAATATAGTCAAGGGGATAATCGTGTCAACCGCAGGCGACCGATTATCCGGTTTTCACCGGAATCCTGTTTTCCGGGCAAAAACATTACATTCTAATCACTTATCGGCATCGTAGAGAATTAGTCTACTGTGGCGGTAATCAAAAAGTACTCTGAATTTCTCCAGAACCAGATTGCCGATACTGCCGGCCAGTTCCTCGGAACCGCTGATGCCGGGGGCTTGCTCGGGCAGGACTACACGTAGGGACTGTATCAAAACATCGCCAATCTTGAACGTCGCGGCATAGGCCGTTTTCCCCGGAAGCGCCCCTCCGATCCCACCGAAAAGCCCCGCGTTGTCCGCAATATTGTCCAGCCTGGCTTCAAGTCTGTTCTTATCCACGAAACTCCGGTGAAGTATCAATCCGTACGGATTGCCCAGATCGATGATGAAATCACCGGCGATTCCGACAAGCTCTCCTCTGACTGTCGGTATCTGCATGACCAGTCTGAAGGGTATCTCGACACCGCTGTCCGGGGGATTAAACCCATCGGGATTAAACACGGTTAGAATCGAGTTGCGATAGTCAATCATAAGCGGGAAACGCGAGAGAAAATCATAGCCGAGCAAACCGCCAGCCTGGCCGCCCGATGCCGGTGGATTATCCAGGGCACTCAAATCGAGCAAGCCTGCTACCTGGCCGTATAGAGTTAAGTCGCCGACCGCTACTGAATCGCACCTGACGAGTTGAATCTCATCGTAGCCTCCCAACCCTTTTGTCGGTATCGTTCCCACGGCGGGCAGATTCAGGCCTTCAAAGTCCGCTTTGTCCAGTATGTTGACCGAGGTGCCGGAATCCAGTATGAATCTTGTCTTCCTGGAGCCGTTAACCGTAGCGGTTAGCCGGAGATGACCGGAGGAGTAATCGACAGGGATTAAGACCATATCTTTTCCAACGGGAAAGCGATAATCGGCCGCACCGGTGACCGGCATCGCAAAGATTGATGGCGACACCGGTCCGTTCAATTCAATCTTGTCGACGACGAAAGTCGAGGTCAGCGAGACCCCTTCGATCGTGTTGGTTGTCGTACGCGTGAAAACAATGTTGCCGACAGTATCAAAATTCTCGCTAGAGGCGATGGATTTCATATTGTCTACCAGTGACACCGTAGCTTTTTTCAGGCCGCTTTCGACGTCAAAATATGCCCACACGGTATCGGTGTAGAGAGGATAGAAGGCAACCTCATGGCACCGTGCGTCCTCGAACGTCGTTTCGCCCAGGTACTCGGCAGAACCCTCCAGTTTTCCGGTAAGGAAAGAAAACGATTCGAAATAAAGAGTCGCCAGCAGTTCCTTCTTTTCGAAACCGGATAGTTCGGTGACATGACCGTTCTGGTCTCTCTGCCAGGCCGTCCGGCCGTCGTAAGCTTGCACCTGGTTAAAGTCCTCTATGTCCAGTTCGAGGTAGAACAAATTCGGGGCCATGTATATTTCCGTGAACCTGCCCGCCATGTCATTGATTCTGACATTGCCTTCAACCGTGTAGGCGGCCAGGCTGCCTAGGGCGCGGTAGGCGGGTGCGCCGCCTATCGATTTTATTAGCAGCGAGTCAAGGTCGAACCCATACAGAGAGCCCGCCGATAAAGCACACGTTATGAAAAGCGCCGGAAATCGCATAGCTATCGTTTCTTCCTCTTTTGTTGAACCCTGAAACATCTAACATGTTCAAAATTTGGCGGATGCGGAAGGATAAAAAAAGGCCGCCCACGCCGGTCATTATAACAATAAAGGGAATATATAAAGAACCGGGTCGAAGTCGACCCGGTTGAGATCTTGAGGCAAGCCTAATTACTGATATACTTGCCCAGAATTTTGCCCATCCGGGAACTCATCCGTGAATTGGGGTACACTTCAGTAGCCCCGGCCACTTTGGCCGCTTTCATCTGATCCTTCAAGATGTGAGGAGAATAACATACTATCGGAATGTTTTCCGTGGCACCGTAGGAGCGAAGCTTATTTATGAGGGAAGGCGCCTCGATCCCATTGAGATTGAGATCGATGATAATCAGGTCAGGTTTCAACTCCTGAGCTTTACTGAAAATCTCTTCGGACCGAATAGCCTTGATCCCCTCGGCTTCCATGCCATCCAGGGCAGACATAATCTTGGAGGTAAATATCATGTTGTTGGCGGCTATAATAACTCTTTTCTGCATATATCAATTCCGTTGATCTGTGATTGATATTTTACTTCCTGCTTCGTCGGCCGAACCTCTGTCCCCTCATAATATAATGAAAATTGTCCCGAAAGGAAAGGGTTCAGACAAACAAATCCTGTAAAATATAGGCCGGCCGCGCTATGTCGTTGCCATTCAATAAGTTCATTATGTGACATAATCTGGCGCAAATCGACTGCAATCCGCGCGGCAGGCATTTTTTGGTTGATTGAAAGGAAGTTATGCACTAAGTGTATGGTCAACAGCCGGTCAAGATTACCGTGTTGTCAGCCATCGGGATGGCAGGGCAAGGGAAATCGGTTTGAATATCTGGCGAGGTAGAACTGTCCTGAGTTAACAGCTATGAAGAAGAGAATCTCCACCAACCTGGTGGCCCGCGCCATTGTCATGGCCATAGTCCTGATGTTGGCCGGTCCGGCGAACTCGGCAGAAAAGTCGGCTGATCAAAGTTCAAAAAAGAAGCCGGTCAATAAGATCGCCATCACCTTCGATGAACTGCCGGCCTCCAGGTCTTTCGGTGAGGTGGACCGGCAGGCAGTCAACTATCTCCTTCTGGAGACTCTCAAGCGTCACGATGTTAAGGTAACCGGGTTTGTGGTAGGGGAGTATATAGAAGACAGCTTCGACTTGCTCGGTCAGTGGCTTAACAACGGCCACCGGCTCGGCAACCTGACCTATTCTTACCAGGATTTCAACGAACTCGATCCCGAGAATTTCATTGCGGATATAATCGCCGGCTCCGAGGCACTGGAAACCATGCTCCAGGGGTTTGGCCAGAAGAAAAGATATTTCCGTTATCCCTATCTGCATTATGGCTCGACAGTCGAAGGTAAGCGGGCAGTAAGGGAGTATCTGGAGGCCCACGAAGTCATTGTCGGCCATGCCACGGTAGTGGTCGATGATTTTCTGTATAATCTGTCGCTGGAGAAGATGGGGAAAGTGCCGGATTCGGCTGACTACGAAGCCCTGATGAACGATTATATCGGTCACGTGCTGGAAAGCATAGAACGCTCGGAAGGTATGGCCCGGCAGATTCTCAAGCGCTCCTGCCGGCAGATATTACAGTTGCGGGCCAATCGGCTCAACGCCGTGTTCCTTGACCAACTGTTGACGGCTATCAAGGGCTCAGGCTATCAGTTTATCAGTCTCGACGAAGCTCTCAAGGACAAGTTATACTCTGCTCCGGAGGCTTACTACGGCCTGCGCGGAGTGGGATATCTGGAGATGCTGCAGCTTTCCGATCCGGACTTGCTGCCGGCGGAGTAACATCATTTTACATTCTCGATCCCATCTCTTGGGCCAGCGAAATACCTGAGGCCGGAGAGGATAAGGGCACTGCCGATAGTGAAGTAGATCAGGACCAGCCAGTCCGGCGCGATTGACAGTGATCGCAGTAAAATCCCAAGGGTCACCATAACGATTACGATCAGGTATGACTGGATCGCCTGAAAGGCAAATACGCAGATTTTTTCTTTATGGGGCGACAGGCTGTAAATTCTATCCAGGTTACGTCTGACTATCTTGGACAGCACAAAGTGGCTTTTCAACAAGCCCAACAGCAGGCCGGCCGCGGCCAGCAGCCAGTGATTTACCGAGGCGTGGCTCAGCCAGCCCAGCCCTCGGACCAGAAGGAAAACTCCCACCAGCAACCACAGGCTGCCGGCGGTTCTGGTAAGCGTTTTCCGGGACACCGCCGGTTCGGGAATCGACAATGACATTCGTGCTCTTTTAACCCTCGGGCAGCTAACCAGTTGTACTCGTTACATTAACCCTAATTAAAGAGTGTCGGATGGATTAGCCAAATGTTTTGTTAAAACTACGCCACGATGTGATACCAAATGCCGGCTGCGATCGTTATAATATTATAAGGCGCTTCGGCCGATTGATATAAAACCGGACAGGTTTATGAGGACATTCGACAACATCCCGTTTACCGACAACGCCCTTACCGTCCTGGAGCGGCGTTATCTTATCAGGGACGATCAGGGCCGGGTGATCGAGACTCCCAAGGAGCTCTTGATTCGGGTGGCCAGATTCATAGCCGAGGCGGACCGCGGCTACGGTGCGTCCGATGAGGCCGTGGATTCTACGGCCGGCCGTTTTTTCGAGGTTATGGGTCGCCTGGAATTTCTCCCCAATTCCCCTACTCTAATGAATGCCGGGCGTCGGCTGGGCCAGCTTTCGGCCTGTTTCGTACTGCCGGTCGGCGACTCCATGGATGAAATTTTTGAGGCCGTTAAGCACTCGGCCCTTATTCACAAATCCGGCGGTGGGACCGGCTTTGCCTTTTCGCGCCTGCGCCCCCGCAATTCGATTGTCGCCTCTACGCGCGGCATCGCCTCCGGACCGGTATCGTTTATGAAGGTTTTCAATTCCTCGACGGAGGCGGTCAAGCAAGGGGGCACGCGGCGTGGCGCCAACATGGGTATTCTCCGGGTCGACCACCCGGACATACTCGAATTCATATCCTGCAAGGATGATCCCAGGGAATTTACCAATTTCAACATCTCCGTCGCTGTCACTGACAGTTTTATGGCGGCGTTGCATGATGGGAAAAGATACCCCCTGATTGATCCGCGCACCAGCCGGCCTCACTGCGTCGACGGCCAGGAGAAATACCTGAGTGCAGCGGAAGTCTTTGATGAGATTGTAGACCACGCCTGGCAGACAGGGGAACCGGGGATGGTCTTTATTGACCGCATGAATCGTCTCAACCCGACGTATCCGCACGAGACCGTTGAGGCGACCAATCCCTGCGGCGAGCAGCCACTTCCGGCCTACGATTCATGCAACCTGGGCTCGATAAACCTGGGCCGGATGGTTCTTCAGCCGCTGCCCGACGATTACGGCCCGTCTGACCCCGACGCCGGTGTGGACTGGGGCCGCCTGGCTGCCGTGGTTCGCACGGCCGTCCATTTTCTGGACAACGTCATCGACCAAAATCGGTACCCGCTGTCGAAAATCGAGGAGCAGACAAAGCTGAATCGCCGCATCGGGCTGGGAGTGATGGGCTGGGCCGACATGCTGGTGAAGCTGCGTCTGCCCTATAACAGCGCTGATGCGATTGAACTGGCGGATCGAGTAGGTGCTTTTGTCGAGGACGAAGCGCGCAAGCATTCTTCGGAGTTGGCCAAATCACGCGGGGTCTTTCCCAACTGGCAAAACTCGGTCTACGGCCGGGAAGGAGTCGCCATGCGTAATGCCACCGTCACCACCATTGCGCCTACCGGCACCATTTCCATCCTTGCCGGCTGTTCATCCGGGATCGAGCCATACTACGCAGTGGCCTTCGAACGTAATGTCATGGACGGCAGCAGGTTAGTTGAGATTAACCCTCTTTTCGCGGAAATCGCGCGGCACAAGGGCTTTTATTCGGACCGGTTGATTCACAGGGTGATATCGCAGCGTTCTCTGGTTGGTATCGATGAAATACCGGACGAGGTCAAGGCAATCTTTCTAACGGCCGCAGATATCAGTCCGGAACAGCATATCCGGGCGCAGGCCGTCTTTCAGAAGCATTGTGATTCTTCGGTATCCAAAACCATAAACTTCGCCGAATCAGCGACGAGGGACGACGTCAGGCAGGCCTTTGAGACGGCCTACGAGCTAGGGTGCAAGGGAGTCACGATTTATCGCGATAACTCGCGGCCCGACCAGGTTCTCGCGAGTGTCAGGCGGCCGCCGGAAACTCTCAGGGAGATGCCTCATATCAAGAAACGGCCGATTCTGCTTAGCGGTTTTACCGAGAAGGTCCGCACCGGTTACGGCAACCTGTACGTGACGGTGAATACTCGGGATGGCCGACCCTTTGAGGTATTTGCTCACATCGGACACTCCGGCTACACGGCCATGGCGGATACGGAGGCGATTTGCCGCCTTATTTCGATGGCGCTCAGGTCGGGGATATCGGCCGGTGATATTGTCAAGCAACTGCGGGGGATAGGTGGTTCCAGCCAGATTTATGCCGACGGCGCCAAGGTCTTCTCCATCCCGGACGCGATTGCGCAGGTTTTGCACAGGCATTTCGGCAGCGACACTGCCTTAACAGGGGAGACCGTTGAAGGATCCGAAATCTGTCCGGAGTGCAGCGCCGCCATGATGTTCGACGCCGGATGTTTCTCCTGCCCGTCCTGTGGTTATTCCACCTGCTGATTCTGCCGATATAATTACGAGCAGGACGATTGACAGGGAATAGAAACGTTTATCATTATGGCCGACAATGCGTTCATCCCTTCAGGCCATACTTCGATGGTGAAGAAGGGGAAAGTTTCGCTGCAGGTGCAGACGGAATATTCCGCGCGCCCGTATCCCAGGATCAAAACGACCATCTTTGATGCGGGGCGGGTGGTGCACAAAATTGAGAAAAAACTGGAGCGGCCGGTTGACTCGCTCGAGGAGCGGAACAAGATTGAAGGGATCATGAAGATTCAGCATCAGGAGGTCGTTTCAGTAATAAAAGACAAGTCATTTGAGCCTGCCCGGGCAGGCTCCGGCGACCAAATGTTCCCGAGTGCCGGCCCTTCTCTAAAAGACCAGCTGGCCTCTCTGCCGGGGGTGCAACGAATTTTCTCATTGGATGAGAACGGCAATTTTGTCGGATCGAACACATCGAGCCAGTTCCGAAAGGCTTTTGCGGCGGTGTACAAGGGTCTGCCGATAATAATGGATATTTTCTCCACACTTCCCGGCAGTCGCGGGCGTGCGAAGGGTGTCTGCGAGATTGAGCGGGACCGGCTATACTTCGCGTCGGCGGGGGACAAATTCTATTTCGTGACAGTCAATCGTACCGATCCGGCTATAAACTACGAAAGAAGCATCAAAGAAATCATCTGTCCAATCAACGAGTTCTGACCTTAGCGTCCCTTTTGACTACCTTTAGAATTACGGTCTCGAGTTATTCCGACACGGGGCATTCTGTCCGCGGGATTTAAAAAGGGGGGAAATCGGCCGTGGTACGCAAAAAAAACCGCCCGCAACCGGGCGGTTTGAATTTTCAGGAGAGAGCGCAGCAATTTGAAAAACTCCCAGTTACACAAGGTAAAGGGTTTTCACAGCCACTTATCGCGTTTTGTTTTCGCTACCACCAAATGGTGGGTCTCGGCGTACACGCAGCGAAAGAGAGGCGACCTTCATTGGTCAAGTGTTAGAGGTTTTCAAATTCCGCCTCTCTCCATATATTATATATTACGTCCTCAGGAATTTCACGCAATAAAAAACTCGCGAAAAGTTGCGATGTGGAAGTTCATGTCATATGTTGCGCCGAACGAGGAAACGAAAGGCGGAAGGAATTGGTAACCTCAGTGGGAATCGACATTATAGAGGTGGCCCGCATAAAAAAAGACGTGGAGCGGTACGGGCGCCGGTTTGTCGGTCGCATTCTCGGCCCTCACGAACTGCCCGTCTTCGACAGGCGATATGACAAGGCTGTTTTCCTGGCTGGCCGGTTTGCCGCCAAAGAGGCTGTTGTAAAAGCCCTGGGGGGCTATCTAACTGAAAAGCCGCCACTTACCGCTATTCAAGTAATTAATGATCCTACCGGGCGGCCCGAGTTAAAGCTGCCTGTCGATATCGAGAGCAAGTTGGGCGGTGTCCGGTGCCTGATATCGATAACTCATGAAAAAGATTATGCTGTGGCGATTGCTGTTATTGAGGAGGAAAAATGAATCAGGATGAAATCATCCAGCTCTTTAAGGAGTCTAACGCGCTACTGTCGGGGCACTTCAGACTATCGTCAGGGCGACACTCCGATGTGTATTATGAGAAGTTCACACTTCTGAAGCAACCGGCCATATGTACCCGACTTTGCCAGCAGATGGCCGAGAACTTCGCCGAATCAGAGGCCGTGACGGTAGTCGGCCCGACCACCGGCGGGATTATCATTGCCTACGAGGTCGCTCGATATCTCGGGCGGGAATCCATATATGCCGAGGCGGGTGAGAACGGTCGGGTCTTCAAACGCGGGTTTTCACTTGAAAAGGGGCAAAAAGTGCTGATTGTGGATGACGTCCTGACGACCGGCCGCTCGGTTTTCGAGGTGATTTCCCTGGTCAACTCTTATGGTGCAGAGATTGTCGGCATCGGGGAGTTGTTGGATCGGTCGAATGGAACCGTCAAGTTCGATTATCCCTATAAGCCGCTGGCGACTGTCACCGCCGATTCATGGGAGCCCGACGAGTGCCCGTTGTGTGCCAGGGCTGTGGCCATAACTCAGCCCGGCAGCCGCAAGTTCTGATGTAATCCAGTTGCGGGGAAGGCAGGCAGGGGGCGCTTCAGGCCGGGTGGGCGGCCTCGGCGTTCTCCCTGGCCATCGGAAAGGTGATCTTTATCG
>JAOUEU010000243.1 GCA_029858555.1 Candidatus Zixiibacteriota bacterium | reverse complement strand
GGTGAGTTTTTCATACTGGCCGGGATTACTCTCTCGGGCGCAGCTCACCCCGGCTGGGGGTTGTTTGCCCTGTTCGGTATGCTTATAGCCAGTTACACCCGGGCGGCCGCGGAGTCCATGGGCAAAATCGAGAACTGCGCGGTCGGCATTATGGGGCGGCTGGAGAAATTCGTGATCATTATACTGGGGGCGGTGGTGGAATACTTCCTGCCCGAAGGCACGTGGCCGCGCGGCGGCTGGTTGGAATTCGCCCTGATAGTCGTCGGTCTCACATCACTGGTGACGGCCGTTCAGCGCCTTGTCTATGCCCGCAAGCTCCTCGGGGACAGGAAAGAAGTGTAACCTCCAGGCAGAAAGGCTCCTTTCTTGATTGCCGCCATTGGTAACCCGGTATACGATTTCATCAAGACCCCCAAATGCGAACCGAACGGGCGGGTTCTCTCCGGATGCTCGACCAACGCGGCGCTGGCCCTGGCCAAGATTGGCGAGCAAGTGCGCCTTATCGGCGCCGTCGGCGATGATTACAGAGAACACTTCAAGGCCAGCCTGGAAAAGCTGGGTATCGAGCACGAGATCGTGCCGTCCCGCGAGAGTGGTGGTTTTTCACTGATTTACTATGATGATTTCGGCAATCGCACCCTGAACCTCATCGGTCGCGCCGACAATATCGGTCGGATAAACCCCGCCCTCTACGCTGACTGCTCGGCAATTCTGGTGGGGCCTATTCTCGGCGAGTTATCCTTCGAAGAGATAGTCAATATCCGCAAAAACTTCAGCGGGTTGTATTTCTGCGATCCCCAGGGTCTGCTGCGTGGCGCGCACGAGAACGGCGATATTTATCATGAGAAGACAAAAGGCATCGAAGATGTCCTGGGGCATTTCGATATCGTCAAGCCCAATGAACTGGAAGGCAAGATATTGACCGGTATCGACTGCCGCCAGGACCCGTACGAAGCCGCCCGGATTATCAAATCCTGGGGGCCCCGGATCGTGATTGTGACGCTGGCGGAACTGGGCTCGGTCATCTATGACGGCCGGGAGTATATCGATATTCCGCCGTATGGCATCGATTTGGTGGATTCCACGGGGGCGGGTGATACCTACATGGCCGGGTTTACGTTCGAGTACCTCAAGACCGGCGGAGATTTACGGCGGGCCGGCTGTTATGCATCCTGTACGTCCTCGGTTATGATAGAAAACACCGGCCCCGATTTTTCCATGTCGGACGCCATGATCCGCGAGCGCCAGGAGAAACTTCTGGCGATAAGCGATTACCGGGTGCGCGTCGGCGTAAACCAGTAGTCAGGTTAATATCGACCGGCGGGATAATCACAAACAGGGAGGCAAACAATGAATCGTAAAGCAGGTTCTTCCGATTCCATCTTTTTCAGACGGCACAGCAAGAGATCGTATCTGGACAAAAATATTCCCGACGAAGCCCTGGCGAGGGTTCTGGAGAAAGTGCGCTGGTCACCCTCCTGTTCGAACAACCAGCCCTGGCGCCTGGTACTGGTCCGCGACCCGGACAGACGGGCCGAGCTTATGAAGGCCCTGGCCCGTGGCAACCAGTGGGCGGGCAGGGCGCCGCTGTTGGTGGTTGTATGCGCGCGCCGCGAAGATGACTACGTGCGGGAAGACGACCCGGTCGAGTATCACCAGTTCGACTGCGGCCTGGCCACCATGAGCCTTCTCCTGGCGGCTGCCGAAGAAGGCCTCATGAGCCACCCTATGGCCGGTTACAGCGCCTCCGATGTCAAAAGCTGTCTGGGGATTGCCCCGGCCAGTCACGTACTGTGTGTTGTCGCCGTCGGTTACGAAGGGCCGCCGGAGCTTCTCGATGATAAAACCCGAGCCAAGGACACCGCGCCCCGTACCCGAAAGGCCCTCAGCGACATCGTGGTGTGGGACAGCTTTGATTCTCGTTAGAACCCGCTGATCCGTCAGGCCTTAAGGCCGTCGAAAAGCAACGAAGCCAGGCGGTCCTTGAGGTCGGGGTGCGCGATCTCGCGCTGCGAATATTTCGCTCTTATAAGGCCGTCGATGACGAGTGAAACCAGATAGGCGGTTGACTCGGCATCCAGGTCACCCCGAACCTCGCCTGTCTGAACGCCCCGCCTGATAATCTCAGTTACACAATCGTGGAAGTGTCGCGCGGGGTCTATGCCTTCCAGCTCAATACCGGCGTGGGCTACCGCATCCGTGACAAAGAGATAGAACTTTTGCTCCCCCGGGAGCAATTCGGTCTGTGTGGCGACTGAGCGGTACAACCCGACCAGCCGGTCCCGCGCCAGCGCCGCCTTCTCAGCGACTTTTATGCTGCCGACCCACCGTCCGAGGCGCTCGTCCAGAACCAGGAGGTCAAATTCCAGCAAGTGGCTTTTTGATGCGAAGTATTGAAAAAACGACCCCTTCGAGATACCTGCCAGCCGGCATATCCGATCCACCGAAAGACCGTCATAGCCGTATTCACCAAACAGCTCGATAGTCGTGTGGTAGAGTCGTTCTTTCTTATCGGGAGTGAGCCGGCGGAAAGTCTCGGTGGCGACACCGCGCTGCACCAGTCGGGCAATAAGATTTTCGTCGAGCAATGCTAAACCTCCGCGCCGCTGTATGACGCCATTGAGTGCGTATGACCGTATGGTCATAGTTGATAATCTAATAGTATATATTTTTTTTGAAATGTCAAATTCAATTTGACGGCTCCCGTGGGGCCGCGTACCTTGCGGCGGCTGGGAAAATAAAAGCCACATTGGAAAGGAAGAAAAGAAATGGCCAAAGTGAGAGTAGCCATCATAGGCGTCGGCAACTGCGCTTCGTCACTGGTGCAGGGTGTCGAATTTTATAAGAAAGCCAAGGATGACGATTTTATCCCCGGGTTAATGCATGTCAACCTCGGCGGGTATCATGTCAGTGACGTGGAGTTCTCGGCGGCGATCGATATCGACAAGAACAAGGTGGGCAAGGACCTGTCCGAGGCGATTTTCACCAAACCGAACAACACGTTTGTGTTTTCCAAGGTGCCGAAGACGGGTATCACCGTCCAGCGCGGGATGACCCACGACGGTCTGGGATTCTATCTTTCGCAGATAATCGAAAAGGCGCCGGGAGATACGGTTGACATCGTCAAGCTTCTCAAAGAGACCAAGACGGACGTGGTGGTGAATTACCTGCCGGTGGGTTCGGAAGAAGCCACCAAGTGGTACGTAGAGCAGATTCTGGATGCCGGCTGCGGTTTTGTCAATTGCATCCCGGTATTTATCGCCCGCGAGCCCTACTGGCAGAAGCGCTTCGAGGAGAAGGGCCTGCCGGTCATCGGCGACGATATCAAATCACAGGTCGGTGCGACCATCGCCCACCGCGTCATGACGCGCCTGTTCCGGGAGCGGGGCGTTAAGCTGGAACGCACCAGTCAGCTCAACGTCGGCGGCAACACCGATTTTCTGAACATGCTGGAGCGTTCCCGCCTGGAATCGAAAAAGATCTCCAAGACCAATGCTGTGACCAGCCAGCTCGATTACGAAATGCCGGACGGCACGGTTCACATTGGACCCTCCGACTACGTGCAGTGGCTTTCTGACCGCAAGTGGGCCTATATCCGCATGGAAGGGACCACCTTCGGCAACGTGCCGCTCAACATCGAAATGAAGATGGAGGTCTGGGACAGCCCCAATTCCGCCGGCGTGGTCATCGATGCCATCCGCTGCTGCAAGCTGGGTCTCGACAACGGCCTGTCCGGTGCCTTGACGGCGCCATCGTCCTATTTCAAGAAATCGCCGCCGGTTCAGTACACCGACGAGGAGGCTCGCCGCCTGACGGAGGATTTCATCGCCAAGTACGGCTGGAAGTTCGCGGCTGCTAAAATCAGGAAGCCGGTCCGGGCCGCCGCCAGAAAGCCGGCTGGCCGGAAACTGGCCGTGAAGAAGCCGAAAGGTTCCTCCGGGGCGACATCCAAAAAGCGCCTGGTCAAAAAGAAAAAATAGTTTTTTCGGTCACCGTAATTGACTACTTTAACCGGCGATAGCAATATCGTCGGTTTTTTTATGAAGTCGGCAACGAGACCCGGTATGCACAAACTGAAAGAGAGCCCCCTCTTTGTCACCTTCGAAGGCATTGACGGCTGCGGCAAAACTACGCAGGCCATGATGACCTATCATCTGCTCTCATCGAGGGGATACAAGGTAAAGCTCTTGCGTGAACCCGGCTCGACGGCCGTGTCGGAAAAGATACGGGAAATACTGCTGGACCGGAAACTGTCCATGACGGACATAACCGAGTTGCTCCTTTACGAGGCCGCCCGTGCCGAGATAGTCGGCCGGGAAATCGCCCCGCTGCTGAAAAAGGGGTATGTGGTTCTTTGCGATCGCTTCTACGACAGCACCACGGCTTACCAGGCTTACGGTCGCCGACTTGATGTCAAGATGGTGAAAGCCACCAACAAGATCGCCGTGGGGAGGCTCGTTCCCACATTGACCTTCCTTTTCGATATCGATCTGAAAACAGCCGCCGCACGTGCCGGCATGCACAAGGACCGGCTGGAGCTGCAGTCCAAGACGTTCTTCAATCGTGTGAGGCTGGGGTTTCTGGAGATTGCCCGCAAGGAACGGAGACGTATTAAGGTTGTCGATGCTTCCCGGCCGATAGAAACCATCTTCGCCGACGTGAAAAGGATTCTTGCTCGAAAAATCGATCTCAAATGAACCAGGCCACGCCACTTGACCGCAAGTCACTGCTGCTGACAGTACTGCTGATTATCCTCTTGGTGTTGTTAGCCGGGAGCCTCGCGACATGGGTATTTTCCGACCCCAACCTCGAGCAGTCGCTTACGTTGATGCGCGCCGCCCATGTGATCAACGCCTTTTATCCGGTGCAGGTCGACTGGGATGACCTGGCCTCGGCGGCCCGCCGGGAGATGTTTGACCGCCTCGACCGTTATTCCAACTGGGTG
>JAOUEU010000242.1 GCA_029858555.1 Candidatus Zixiibacteriota bacterium | reverse complement strand
GCCTCTTTATAGAAAACCCGCGTGACGTAGACGGGGAAATAGTTGACGGCCGTGTTGACATAGCCGGCCAGCCCGACCATGGTGTAGTACGGAAACAGGGGGTCGCCGCCGGCGTTCTCGTCGATCTGAATCTGCGCCGTGTTCGGGCCGGTGGTCCCGCTCAGGAGAGCGTAGCACTTGCCGTGAAGGACGATGTAGCCGTCTTCGGGTGTGACGATGTCCACCGTCACCAGGTCGGTCATCGGCCCGGTATTGAGCGTGACCTGGGCGAAATCAAAGGCGCTGGTAAGACCCGGTTCGTTGAACATCTCCCGGGCGTTTATAGCCGACCGGGGCAGGCTTACCGAAGAATCTCCAGTGGCGGCCCGCAAAACGATGGCTTCGGCCCCGGTAGAGTCGAAGATGGTCAATCGGCGCTCCCGGGGAAAAGTCCGGATGGCGCTCAGACCGGCTGAATCCCTGGCGTCAAGGTTGCCGGCTGTTAACGAAAAAGGCACACTGACCAGCCTGGTCCGGGGCAAGGTGGTCTCACCGTCCACGCGAACTTCGAGAAACAGATCAGAGGTGTTTTCATCCAGCGTCAGGGGCAGCGGTATCACGGAGCCCAGAAGGTGGGAGAACAGACCGTCGACAGTGCTGAGGTCCTTGCTTTCCGACCACAGGGGGGCTCCATCGATTGAGTCGGCAAAAAGAGTGAAACGAAAACTGTGGTCGCCATCGATTGCCGGGGCACCGGACGCGTCCGTGAGGCGGCCCTGATAGCTAATGAGCCGAGGCACGGCACCGCAGTCGCCGGAAGGCAGGGACAGACTCAACAGGGCGCAGACGAGAGCTGTCCCAGAGATAAAGAGTGGTTTTCTGCAAGCCGTCATCACATTTTCCGGTTTGAATTTCGCGTCCGGTAGTTATACGCTAAATATCGGCATTTTCGGGCCTTTTTGCAATGCCTGAGGGGGTACCAGGCCGGCGAAAAACCAAGTGGTTGACAGCCGTGAGTGCAGGCGAGAAAAGCTGCGGCGAGCAATTATCCTAGCGACGGCCAATGCAGGGCGCACACTTTTTTGTTGTTTTTGCGGGCGGCCGGTTGTTTTGTTTTTAAAACCGTCAATCCTAACACGGAGAATACTGTCATGAATAAAAGAGTCGTCGGTACCGTCATCGGTAGCTTGATATTGGTTCTGGCGCTGGCGCGGCCGGGCTATGCTGTTCTGAGCATTGACGATCTGAGCAAGCTCATGGATTCCACGCGGATCGCCGAAGCCGACGTTTTTGCGCCGCAGGCTTACGAGAAGGCCGCCAAGATAGCGGCCCAGGCCCAGGATGCCGTCAAACGGGGCAAGAAGAAAAAGACAATCGAGGACTTCATAAGTGAGGCGAGCGAATTTGCCCAGAATGCCCTTAAGGCCACCGAGGTCGCCAAGCTCAGTCTGAATGAGTATCTGCCGCCCAGGAACAAGGCCAAGGAGGCAAAAGCGGCGATGCTTGTCCAGGAGCTTTATGCCAAGGCGGAGCAGCAGTTCATGAAAGCCACGGCCAAGATCGAGTCGGGTGACGTTAAGGGCGGTCTGAAGGAGGCTGAAAAAGCCACGCCGTTTTTCGCCACGGCCGAGATGGAGGCGATTCGCGTTGATATTCTGGGAAATGCCGACAAACTGATCGACGCGGCCGTGGCCGACGGGGCCGACAAGTTTGCGCTCTCGACGCTTGACAAGGCCCGGACGGCTCTCACAAAAGGCGACGCCATTCTCAGCCAGGATCGCTACAACCGGGAGGAGGCGACAGGGGAAGCCAGGCGAGCCGAGTACGAAGCCCGTCATGCTTCGAACATCGCCCAGTCGGTGCGGTCCCTGACACGGAACGACCAGGCCTGGGAAAAACTGATGCTGGTGTACGAAATTCAGATGAACCGGGTGGGCAGCGAGGTCGGTATGGGGGACCTGCCGTTCGACAGGGGCCCGCTGGCGGCGGCAGACAGCCTTATACTTTATATCCGCGCGGTTCAGGAGGAGAATGGCCGACTTCTGGCTACGCAGCAGGAAGTGACGAGCAAGCTCAGGGGGACCCTGGAAAAACTGAATTACAAATCGAGCGATGAGGACCCGCTGGAACTGGCCGGTATCGTTTACGATGAAGTGGCCTCACTCAAGGGAGAGGTCGCCCAGCTTTCGGACGAGGTCGCCGAGGAGAAATCCCGGATATCGGAACTGGCGGACGCCCACGAAGAGGTTACGGCGGAGCTGGAAGTCCGCAAGGAGCAGGAGGCCAAGTTCAAGAAGGCCAAGCAGATTCTGAACCCCTCGGAGGGGGACGTTCTCTTCAACGCGTCCAATGACATTGTCCTGCGACTCAGCGGCCTGTCCTTCGACGTGGGCAAGAGCGACATCAAGGATGAGCATATGCCCCTGTTGAAGAAGGTGGAGGAAGTTGTGGGAATGTTTCCGGAGTCGAAACTGGTTGTCGAGGGGCACACGGACTCCAAGGGCGAGCCTTCCGCCAATACACTGCTTTCGGAGAAGCGGGCCTTTGCGGTCATGCAGTACCTGCGGCAAAGCATGCTGATTCCGGCCGACCGGGTCAAGTCGATCGGTTACGGTGCGGACAAACCGGTAGCCAGCAACCAGACGGCCGAGGGTCGAGCCAAAAACCGCCGGATTGACGTGGTTATAATGCGCTGAAAATAAATCGGGGAAGTGAAGGCGTGCTTATTTGAGCAGGACCATTTTTCGCGAGTCGCTGAAGCCGTCGGCCTGCATTCTGTAAAAGTATACACCTGAAGCGACTTTTCTGCCGCTCGTGTCATCTCCAGTCCAGGCGATCGAATAGTTGCCGGCCGGCTGGGTGGCATCGACCAGGGTAGTGGTAAGCTGCCCCTGGATATTGTAAACGGATAATGTCACATGGGACGTACGGGGGACGGAATAACTGATTTCCGTCGATGGGTTGAACGGATTGGGGAAGTTCTGAGACAGGTCAAACGCGTTCGGCAGATTATTGTCGGGGTCGTCGATGCCGAGCGCGAAGCGGTAGTAAGCGATGGCGGTGTCGACGTTAGAGATGGGCGATGGGTTGAAAAAGTCATCGTACGAGCGGACGGCGACATAGTAGATTTCGCCGGGCTGCAACTCGCTCAGGACAGCCGTCTGTTGAAAACCCCCCGCCACCGGGGTCGGGGGGTTCTCACACAGGTCAGCAAGTCCGAAGTTGTCAGCGGTTATGGTGTTTTTCGAGCAGCGTATTTCATAGCCGAGGACTTTTCCCACGGCGCCGTCATCACCGGGCGCCGTCCACACCAGGTTGATTTCACCGTCCTCGGTGCCGCTCATGGCCTGAAGGTCGTTGATGGCTGCGGGCGGTATCTGGTCGCCGGCAGTCTGGGCGCTAGCCACGTTGGACAGGCCGGACCAGTTGGGCACTTCATCAGCCGTCTTGATGGCGAAATAGTACACGGTTGACGGCTGAAGGCCACTGACGACGATCGATTCGGCGGTTCCGGCCGGCTGGGGAGCCGGCACACCGGACACCGGTGTAGCCGAGGCCCAGTTGCCCTGGTTTATCACGGAAGTCGAGTAACGAATCTCATACAGCGCCGCGGTGCCGACAGTGCCGTCGTCGCCGGGAGCCGTCCAGGTCAAGGTAAGGGTGCTCTCAGTCGGGTTCGACAGAGTCAGGTCGGCGATCAGCGAAGGCGCCGTTACCTCGTTGGCGGTGGTGGCATTGGGCACGTTGGACAGACTCGACCAGTTGGGCACTTCGTCGGCGGTTTTAATGGCGAAGTAGTAATTCGTACTTGGATCCAGGCCGGTGAGGATCAGGGTTTCGCTGCTGCCGGCACCCTGGGGAGCGGGCACGTCGGCAACGCGGCTCGCCGCGTTCCAGTTGGCTTCGGTTATCAGCGAGAGGGCGTAACGGACGTCATATTCCGACGCGGTGCCGGACATGCCATCGTCACCGGGAGCGGTCCAGGTCAGAGTCAGAGAGCCCGGCGTCGGGTCTGACAGCACCAAGTCCGCAATAATTGCCGGAGGCAGGTTTTCGGGAGCGGTGGACTGACTGATCACGTTGGACAATGCCGACCAGTTCGGGACTTCATCCGCGGCCTTGATGGCAAAGTAGTACACGGTGCCGGGTTGCAGACCCGTGACGGTGAAGGATTCCTCGCTGCCCGCAGGCTGAGGAGCGGGAAGGCCGGTAACGACGGTGGCAGCGGCCCAGTTCTGCTCGGTGATAAGCGAGGTCGAATAGCGCAGGTCATACTGCATGGCCTGTCCCGTGTTACCGTCGTCGCCGGGTGCAGTCCAGGTGAGGGTGATAGTCGTCGGTGTCGGAGGATCGGAAGACAACTGCGCGTACGCCTGGCCTCCGAACACACAGGGTAACAAGGCGAAAACCAGGGTCAGGATTTTAAGCGAAAAGCCGGTCTTAACGTGGACGAGTTGTGGGTTGCTCATTGGCTACCCCCTGTTAGAAGGTTATGACTATGTATGGCCGTGGACGTATTGGCAAAAGCCGTACCGGCTCGCCGGGGATATTTAATGTGCTGGGATACAGCGGGTTAGCGAGGTGGGTGACGTTTTGTGTCGTTGTGAAACAGCTAAACTGCTGTTTAGAATTGAAACACTGTTCAACGATGAAACATGCACGTAGGGATCGCGCCCAGGCGGCGCGGATGACTGGCTTCTGTCAGTCACGTGTACCGCCGTCACGTGGTGTCTTTCCGACAGGCAACGGCGCGGGGCGTCGGCGCGAGGCGGAACAGCCAGTGCGCAATTCGACAAGGGGTGGAAACAGTGAGTGCGGGGGATCGGTGCGGCCGAGTGACAGCCAGTTACCTGAACCAGTAATTTCGTGATTTTGCGGCAAAAAACCTCAAATTCGCACGCAGTCATTGCGTAGATTTATTAGAGGACGTGCTTATGACATGGCCTCAGCTTTCTCAACTTCTCACCGCTATAC
>JAOUEU010000241.1 GCA_029858555.1 Candidatus Zixiibacteriota bacterium | reverse complement strand
CGGTGATTTTATTACGACGAAAAAAGAGGACCTTTCGGTCCCCTGACTTCCGGGAATCGATTTCCCTACAATATCTTACGGCGTACGATGCCGGCTCCAAGCATGCCCAGTGCGAATAGTACTATCGTGGCGGGCTCCGGAACCGCCGAAGTGGTTGGCTCTTCCGGGGGAGTGATCTCAACAACGTAGATAAAACCTGCGTGGAGATCCAACAAATCGGTAAGAGCCGTCCCGTCAAGGTCCCCTGGAGGCGGCGCCAAACTGGCTCCGGGGAAATAGTTGGTATAAGGCCGGACGGCGCTGTTGCTGTAAATGTCAGGACCTGCCCCGTCAGTCAAGATATCGTTGTTCAAGAAGGTAAAGCCGAAAGCCGCGGTCGAGGAGAGCATCAGAGCAACTAATAATATCAGAGTTTTTTTCATGATACGGCCTCCTAAAAATGGCCTTCAGGGCACAATTACCCACAATACTATAAGCAATAATGGTGCCAGTTGTCCAAATTTACGACCCGAATCACCAACCGCCAGTACAGCAATGACTTACGTAGCAGACCTGAAAATCGCGGATTAACCACTGTGCATTATTTTGCAGATCGTTGGTGTTATCGTGCCAAATTCTTTACCGTTTGTCTTTTTCGGTCGGAATGCCTGTGGAGCAATCAGGTAAGGCTCCACCCAGTCTGCAAAAACGCATCAAAGGTGATGTAATTCTCCTGTTGGGCAGGTTGTTAAAAAAGGACACGAGATGACTTGTCACATCGGAAATCCGGCCGGGGCAGGCCCCGATGCGTCCGGCTACACTCACCTGGTTACCGGCGCAAAAACGCGCCGCGCGGGTGCTTTTAAAACGACAGACCAGATCAGCGCCCTGCTCAGGTTGTCGGCCGGCGATTTTCGTTCCGGGAAATTCAAAATGCTGCTGTACCGGTTTATAGCCGACACCATCCCGGCGGTCAACGCTTGCCTGTGGACATGGGTGCGTCTGGCCGCTGCGCCGGGTCGGTATGAAGTTGCTTCCAACGCTGAGACAACCTCGGCGGCGAAGGCTGAAGAGAGGCTCGAACATCTGGCTGACAGCATGTTTGCGAACGTATCCGGGAGCCCGGTCGGTCTCAACTCTTTTCTGCCGGCGGTGCTTAACAGTCTTTTTCGCGATGGCCTTTTCGGAGGTTTCCTGACGGTTCACGGCGATGCTTCCGGAGTGGATCGCTTCGTACCGATCGACTCCAAAAATGTCTATATTGATACCAGCAGCCGCCACCGAAGGCTTTATCTGGAGAATGAGACCGCGCGGATCGATCTGCAGCGCCCGGACTTTTACTTCATCCCCCTCAACGGTGATCTGCACCAGCCGCTGGGTCGGTCGGTTCTGCAGGCGATTCCCTTCGTGGCCTATATCGAGCAACAGCTCGCCGACGACATGAGACGGGCCAGCCACAACGCCGGTTTCCACCGGCTGCACGTGAAGCTGACGCCCCCGGAGCGAATGAGCGGTGAATCGGACAGTGCCTATGTCGACCGGATCAACGAGTACTTTGACGCTACGGTCACCATGATCAGGTCCTGTGAAGTGGATGACAACCCGGTGACGTGGGACAACGTCGCCATTGAACACATCGGGCCCGACAACGTGCGCGGTGTCACCAACAGCTGGTTTTTTAATCACCGGGCTATGGTCGAGGAGATCTGCGCCGGTACCAACCTGGCTCCCTTCCTGCTGGGCTACTCGTACGGAGCAACCAATACCTGGTCGGGTTTCAAATTCGATATTGTCATGCGCCAGGTGCGCTCGATTCAAGCCGAGATTGCCCGTTTTCTCGAGTGGATCGGCAATATCGATCTGGCTCTGGCCGGGCTGAAGACTACCTGTCGCTTTGTTTTCGACAACAGTTTTGCCTACCAGGCGGCCGACCAGATGAAGGTCGAGTCAGGTCGCGTGGACAACATTCTCAAGCTGTATCAAGCGGGTCTGCTGGACGAAAAGACTGCCCGGCAGAAGGCGGAGGTGCTGCTATAGTCGACTTCATCAAGGCCGTGGACTGGTCTCGGGCCATGATCGACCCGGTCTATTTCGCGGCCGCGGCGTTAAATGTCAGACTTCATCCCGGGCAGGAGCGGTGGCTGGGAAATTCCCACCTGCCCGAAAATATTCTTGTCACCGGAAATCGCTGGGGGAAGTCGTTTGTATGCGCCGTAAAGATCATCCACCATGCCCTGTTCCGGCCGCGGCCGCTCAGGTTCGATCGTTGCGGCCGCTACCGGGTTGTCACCGCCTCCATATCCCAGGAGCAGGCCAACATCGTATTCAACCACGTCAAAAGATTCGTTCTTCGCTCGGAACTTCTTCAGCGGTTGCTGACGTCTTCGACTCGGACACCCTACCCGCGGCTGGAGTTCGGCAACGGTTCCTCCGTCGAAGCCCGCTCGACACAAAATAGGGGTGAATACCTTCTGGGGCATGACTACGACCTGTTTATTTTCGACGAAGTCGCTTTTGAGACTGATCCGGAATACGTGGTGGAGAATGTCATTCAGATGCGCCTGGCTGACCGGGAGGGCAGGCTCGACCTGGTGTCCACACCGAATGGAAAGAACTGGCTATACCGGCGGGTGCGCGAAATAAAAGAAGGCAACCGCACCGGCTATCTTCAGTCCGGCGACAGCCGGGAAAACACGTTTATCTCGGCCGAGTTTCTTCAGGACAGACTTCGCTATTTTTCCGAGCAACGCGCTCAGCAGAACATAATGGGCAGGTTCGTCGATTCGGGGGGAGAAATCCTGCGGGGTGAATATGTTGACCGGGCCCTTGCGGCTTTCGATGCCGCCGGCCATTCGTCAGCGGTCCCGACCGGCCACCGGAATTACCTGTCGGGTTGGGACCTGGCCCGCAAGAGAACCGCCACCGTCGGGATTACCGTGGAAGTGGTCGACAGCGCCGCCCGGATCGTGGCTCTCGAACGGTTCCGCAGGTTTGACTGGAACATAATCATCGAAAAGATCAAGCAAAGGCAGATGGACTACCCGGGCCAACTTATTATCGACGCCACCGGTTTGGGTGATGTCGTCGTGGAGCAACTCCGGGAATTCCGTCCCCTCCCCGTAGTATTCTCTCAAGCGACCAAGGCCGAGCTGCTGACCAACGTGGAGCTTTTTCATGCCCGCCATCAGATTGCCTATGACCGGTGGCAGCTTCCCGACGGTCCGGGAAAAACATGGTCGCTCGAGGATGAACTCAGACAAGCTCGATGGGACGACAACAACGAATGCGACGCCCTTATGGCCCTGGCCCTGGCAATCTGGCCTCTGAGGAGAACCAGCAACTTGCCGGTTCAGCCCCGGGTTGACCGATTGTCGCGAAGGTGGTAGTGATGCGGCCGGCGGAATAGAGAACGCCTTTTAAGGGGAGGAACTTAAAAGGCGTTGGGGCAGGGTAGAGGGTTGGGAGCTGTTACAGAATTTTCTTGCGTCGCAGCGCATACATAGCCGCCAGGCCGGTGCCGAGCAGCATAAGGGTCCCCGGTTCCGGAACGCCCGAAGGCTGCTGCGAATCCCGTGTGTGGGACGCATCGTTGAGGTTGGTCATCGACGTCATGTCAGCCAGGCCCGTGGACGCCCCGCCCAGACAATTGCTGTTATTCAGATTCTGTAGCACGACCGTGCCGGTGCTGGTGCTCTCCTGGTAATAGGGAGTACATCCGGCCGGGACATGTATCCCGTAAACTTCGGAGAAAGTAACGGTCATCGCAAGGATGAATATTATCAGCGCCAGGATCCACTTGAAGTAGGCTTTTTTCTGATGTCTATATACTACCATCTGTCTCACCACCTAGAGTTTAGACTTCTGCTCAAACGCCATTTAAGCAAACCACGTGCCGCTTCCGACCCAGTCGCCCTTGCCCGGTAAACACTTGTGCGGCAGTGAAAACGACTATTTTTATCTACTTTGTGATTCGGTTCTGCGATGACTTAGATGGTAGTTAGTTGCACAAAAAAGGTGGTAGTCTGCTACTGTTCAGAAACTGAACACTCTTCTGTAAAGGCAAAGAACTGGAGGCTAAATGGGTGCAAGCTTGGGCCGGGTGACCGCCTGGCTGGTTGATGCCGCCGACAACAAAGTTCCGACGGATATGGTAACATTGATAAACAAGAACATCAATCCGCCGGAGGAAGTAGGTGAAGCGGATGTATACGTTCGGGCGATGTATGTTGCTTCCGACGAGGTGAACAGCTTCGGCGGACGTTTTCCTGCCGAGGAGCTGCCGCGTCTGGCCGAACTGCTGGTCGATGCGCCGGTAATGGTCGGCCATCGCAAAGACAAACTTCCCGTCGGCCGGAGTTTCCACGCCACCGTCGTGGAACGCAAAGGGAAGACCTGGGTAAAGAGTTATTTCTACTGGCTGAAAAGCGCCGATGGTTCGGAAAGCTTGCGGGAGAACATTGATGGCGGCGTCTACAAAGAGTGCTCCATCGGATTTACCTTCCTTTTCCCGGAATGCTCCATCTGTCGCAAGGATATCCGGACCTGCGAACACGAGCCGTTCCGGGAATACCCGGCGGACGGTGGTATCTCCGGTGCCGGAGCGACCGACACTCGAAGCACCTGCTATTATAACTACCGTCGAATTGACCGCGTCCTGGAAACCTCGCTGGTCTATCGCGGAGCCGTACCGGACACGGCCGTGTCCAAGGACTTGCTACTGGGCAGCGGCAGGGAAGCTCCGGGTGTCTCCATTCCGGTCGTGACCCACCCCGGCATTCTCGACGGCGATAAGGAGTACCTGGTCGTTCCATATTATGAATCTATCCCGGTGTGGCTGATCTGCAAGGACGGTGGGTTGGATGTGCAGCGTGCCGACGGGCGGGCAGTCGCCCGCGATCTGGCCTCGCTCTTTGACGGCGGCGGGGAAATCGGGATTGACAAAGCTTACGGCTATCTCGTCGGTTACCGGGGCAAAGA
>JAOUEU010000023.1 GCA_029858555.1 Candidatus Zixiibacteriota bacterium | reverse complement strand
GTTATTGTCACTCCCTGACAGTTCAGCTTTTGGATTGGGGCAAGATTCCACTTTGACGATGATTGGCTTCATCCGGTTCCGCGAGTTCAGACCGTGGCTCGGATGGAGGGAGACAATAGTGGGCAACTTATCCGGGGGGATTCCTTTCACACTCTCGGCAGGTCGAAATTCAGGATATGGCAAGGCTTCCCCAGACCAGGAAGTTGCGAAATTCGTCTAACGGCCCCGCCATTGATAAAAACCCTGCCATTGGAGCAAGGTCCATTTTTTTTGCTGGATATAAGACACTAAATATCCTATTTGGGGACGCATGTAACGAGAAATTAGACGAATATTGAGAGAACCGTAAAATGTGCCGTGTTTTGCTTCGCACCCACGGAAGGTCGTAACGTTTACTTTTCAGCCAGGAGGTTTGTGTGTGTAAAATTGGCCGCACCACCAAAATTAGAGTTTTCTTCCAATCCGTACTGGTCACCCTCATCGTCGGATTTACGGGATGCTCAGATGACAAGAGTCCGACCAACTCGACTCCGAACCCCGGACACATAGTCTTTGTTTCCGACCGAGATGGAGACCACGAGATATTTCGTATGAACCACGATGGCAGTCAGGTGACCCGGATTACCGACAATGCTACCGATGAGTATTATGCCGACATTTCCAAGAATGGACAGTCTATAGCCTTTACCAGATGGGATGGTGCAGATATTGAGATTTGGACCATGAAAGCGGACGGAAGCAATGAGATTCAACTGACGAACAACGCCGCGGGTGAGGATCGTCCGCGATGGAGTGGAAATGGAACGAAGCTCTGTCTTTCGACGGATCGCGATGGTAACTGGGAAATCTATACGATGAATCCGGACGGCTCATCTCCAGCTAATGTTACAAGCAGCAATTCTTATGATGACGATCCCCATTTTTCGCCGGACGGCAACAAAATCGTATTCGAGACGGACTATGATGGGGATTGGGAAATCTACGTGGTAAATACCGACGGTTCAGGGTTGATCAATCTTACAAATAATGATGCCCATGATGAGGATCCGAATTGGTCGCCGGACGGTACGAAAATTGCCTTTTATTCGGATCGCGATGGAGACAGTGAAATATTTGGGATGAACAGCGATGGCACGGGCGTCGTGCAATTGACCCATAATGACAGCTATGATGTGGATCCCTACTGGTCGCCGGACAGCAAGTATATTGCGTTCACGAGCCATCGCGACAATAATGCGGAAGTATATGTAATGAAGGCAGATGGCACCTCGCAGCAAAACATTACAAACAACCCGGCTGAAGATGAGCTGCCTTCCTGGGGACCGTAAGAAGCATGTAGTTCGCTGTTGTGGGGTGTACATTTTAGAAGGATGTGGAATTACGCCGGGCGAATGTTTTCTATCTAAAGTTTCTGTAACTGGCGTTAAATCCGTAAGAGGCATGACCTTCGTTCTGCAAGTCCTCCTTATTCCGATCTTCTATTAACGGATTATCTTGCAGCGGTGTCCGTTTGCTGTAGAATAGCCTTTTTGTATCCCAAAGTTGAATTCCACAGAAGTTTGGGGAGAGTAATATCGAGGCCGCTTGTCGTTCTCAATTGATAAAGGCACAGCGAGACATACCGCAGAGTTCCTGTAATAATCAAGAACTTCTCAAAATTCTTCTCTCGTCCTATTAGTGCCCTTGGTTTTTATGGCAGATTTGTGCCGGCTTTAATCATTAATCACGGCTGATTTCAATTATCGGAGTGTATTATCCAACTGGTGCAGCAATAATTATCCTGATATCTATTTGGTAAACATTATACCAAAGCCAATTCTGGTTAGTAACCTGTTGTAATCCACCAGGCTCTCGCCGTAGCCATGAGATAGGCGTATCGTGAAAAAACTCGTTTCGCTTTTGGGGATCGGCACGCTGTAATTCAGAACGATGCCACCTTTGCCCGTTCTAATATTCCCGCGAACCATCAGGTGTAATAAGTGGCGCCGGTAAAATCTGTAGAATAGGTGAATGTCGCTATATCCCAAATAATCCGTAATATCAGGATTGTCATCGCCAACGGCCGCCTCCGGATATTCCTTCTCATCCTCTGGGATACGATATCGGAGCTTGAGATACAAAAGGATATCTGAACGAAAGTAATATGGAGAAAAGTATATCAGATTCCAGCTTCGCGAAACAGGAGGTCTCTGACCGTTCGATTCATGCTCGAATCCTATATCTGCGCCAACCTGGCCGCCGTAGAACTGAAATCTATTGGTACGGTAAAAAAGTTCCGGGTTATAGTTGGTTTCGCGGAAGGGCGCGGAGTGCTTGTGATCATAGGCCTGCCAGAAAGAAATCTGAGTATAGGCAAAATATAGGGGCGTTCGGAAAATCCGATGCTTGGCGCTTATCTGGAACACCGCCTCAGTCTGCGCACCATTATACTCATCCGAGAACGTAACCGGCATCATGAACATTTCTTTATGCAGGGACAGGCCGGGTCCGGTTCGAATCATCTGGAAACTCTCCGATGATGGCTGGGCGTGAGAAGGCGAAGCAAGCAGAAAGGTCAGCAACAAAGAACTGGCAAGAACAGGTGTCCGGCTGGTTATTGACATGTTCATACGACCTCTTTTGACGATAAAGACTAAATCAATCTTAACTTACAAGGCGAACAATTTATTAAACCCGAAAAATGATCTCAATCTTACTTAAGAGCCTATCCCGATGCAATATTTAGTTAGATAACAACACTGCTCCCAATCAAAAATCCGTCTTTCTTTTCCGTGATTCTTTCCTGGAGAACAAGAAAAAGATTTGTCGGCACTGCACCCGATTTTGCCAGGTGGAAAGGCCGGTTGCGTTAAGGCCACTTCAACGGTTTGTCTTCCAACGACTTCCGTTGGCGTAAGAGTAGTCAACCCGGATTTCAACTCAAATGCCACACAAGTCTGGGGAGAGTGATATCGGGGTCGCATAGAACCGCAAGCTGTTACACGACCATTACGGGCTTCGCAAAACTCTATTCAATTTCAGGATCTCCGTGGTGCCTTGAGGTCGATCCGACCATCTGCAGATCGACTGTCTTGTTTTTGCCTGGAATTCGTTACTTACTCCCGTCTGACATGCGAATGCTGCGAGAGCACGTCGCAAATTCAAACCGCCTCTATCCGCCGCCTGCTGAAACGCTGTATGTGAAACAGGCTTCGCCTGAAATGAAGCCCGCCCCGGCTGTCTCTGTTTATAGAGGCTTTGACTTTTTCAATCGACTAACAGGAGCCTCGGACCGGACTGGAGTAGGTGCGTATGATAGTGTCTGGCATGTGCCCGAGCTGCGCAACCTTGTGCCAGGGATCCGCGAAATAGTAATTATCACCTATAAGGATTATGTGGTCTGTTCTATATCGATTCCTGGTTTTGTCTGCTTTTTCGCGGCTTTCCTTCCGGTGAAAACGCTGGTAGGCTCCTAATTTGTCTGGATTATCGCTGCCCGGATCCGGGCACAAATGACTGAGCGTTTTCGCCCGGCCCCTGGGTGCCAGTGGCACGAAGCTGAAAGCTATTCCCAGCGATTCGTAGTGTCCTATCATCTCATCTGGAAGCAAGGATTCGAGGTCTTTTGAAATAACCGCTATTACCGCAATATCGAGCAAGTCCGCCTTCACACGGGGCAACTCCTGCTTGAGTTTTATTACATTATCCAAGCTTTCAGCCCTTCCCTTTTCGACATCAAAGTTATGGTGAAAAGTGTCAAGGCTAAAGTAAACACGAAGCGGTATACTTGAATCATCGAGATACTTCCCGAAGAACTGTTGGCACCTGCTGTAATCGACGAAGAAACTCCCATTCGTAGTAAAGCCAGGGGTGAAACCGGCCTTTGAGATTTCGAGCAAAAGATCCACCAGGTTTCGGTTCCGTTCTGTCCAAAGCGTTGGTTCACCACCTGAAAAATGAACCCAGCGTACGCTTTCCAGACCCTGGCAGTCTGCAAGGCATAACTGAAGTTGTCTGAAAGACAATTTGTAGCCTGGGTCCATGGGCTCGTCTGAGCGAAGACAGTGAGCGCATGTGAAATTGCATTCTTCCAGTAGGAAGATCATCATCAAGGACTTGTCTTTAATCTCAATCTGCACCGGCAGGTATTCCGTTCCGGCGTGTTCGAGTCTCATCGCAGGCTGACAAAATACTCTTCGACGCCTTTTCACGGCTATCCATATTGTTATAGAATTAATATCAACAAGAGTCAACAAGGAGAAGTCAAAATTATAATCTTCCGCCGGCGGGGTCCATTTACATGCTTAAACCCATGGAAATCTCCGATTCAAATGTAATAAAAGTCTGTTGAGAGTGAAATCAACCCCGCTTGCTCTTGCTTCAGGTTGAAGCTTAGTCTGAAGGTTCTGTATTTCGTCGCGCCAACCCTGCTTTTCTATAACCATTTGTCGTTCGATTAGTTGCCGGTCGATCATCATTTGCGTTTCAAACTCTCAGATGGCTGAAGGCAGCAATGGGGATCCTGGTCCGCGCTTGACGCGCTCGCGATTGACAAATTGCCGCTATTGACCGGAAAAGAAAAAGCGGGAGTTGAAGCGTCACAAATGCGTCTCGAAAACACCCGCAAAAGGGCAATAGGGGGTTTGGCTCACACGCCCCGCATATCTACTTGCTGCTGAAACGTTATAACCCACGGCACGTCAAGTGTCATATTCCAATGACCTGGCGGGCAGCCCTTTATTGGTTGATGGCCGAAAACAGCGCCTCTCTCTTTGCCCGGAGGTTGGTGGCTGCCCCCAGTGCAACCTCATACTGATCCATGCCCAGCGCTTCCAGAACGCCGGCTGCCACAGCCTCGGCCGACATCACGAAGTCACCGGCCTCCGGTCTGTTGCGTTCTCCTGCCAACTCGGTTGCAACCATGGGAGGGGCAACCTCGAAGACTCGTACGGATGTATTGCGGAGCTGATGCCGCAGGGAGAGGCTCCAGGAGTGAACGGCTGCCTTCGTGGCACAGTACACAGGTACAACTGCCAGCGGTGTGAACGCCAGGCCCGAGGAAATATTCACGATGGCGGCTTCCTTCTTCTTTCTCAGATGTGGGACTAATTGCGCGCTCAGATGAATTGGAGCCACTAGATTTGTCGTTACTTCTTCATCGGCCTCACGCAGGTCTCTCGGCCCTTTCAGGAAATCGATTTGGCGCTGAATGCCGGCGTTGTTGATCAGGATATTGAGACGGTTGAACTCAGACAGCAGCCAGTCCACCAGGGCATGCCGGGAGCGCGTCCTGGAAATGTCGCATACGCGAAAGGAGACCCCGGGCACGCGAGCCTGGACGGCTTTAAGGCGGTCCCGCCGACGCCCGCATATGATGACCCGGTTTCCTCGTCGAACCAGCGCTTCGGTCAATGCCAACCCGATGCCACTCCCGCCACCCGTGATGAGCACAGTGTTTCCCGAAGTCTTCATAATTTCATGCTCGCTTTCTGCTCAACCGCCATTTAGCCTGACCCGCGTGACCACAAAGCCGATCGGCTGAATCTTCTGGCGTTTAGTTTTGACCGTCTCGGTAAGCAGCACCAAGGATATGCAGTTCGACCGACTCTGTCAATCTGTTCTGGTCCGGTTAGGCGGGCCTGTCGGGCTGACCAACGCCGGCCAGGTTCTTGAGCTCATGGCTTCCGGAGGGGCACCCCGAAAGGTACCCGCGGTCCTGGCCCTCTCGGTTCAGCTTGTGAACCCGGATAATCGTCTTCCGCGCGTCTTTGCGCCCGAACAGCTCCTGAACGGTCCTGGAGAATTTGGCCTCGGCAGTTATTCAATCGCGCCCGCCATTGACACTTCAGAGAAAGAGTTCTATCATGAACCTGATATGAAAAAGTATACCCATGACCAGGCCTTTGAGATAGTAGAGTCCGGATACGATAAGCTTACCGAGCGCTACACCCGGGAAAGAGAAAGGTTCGACAACTGGCGGGAAGTGAAAGCGTTCTCTTCGCGGCTGCCCGAAAACGGGAAAGTGCTCGACGCCGGAAGCGGGACAGGTATTCCAATCGCCGCCTACATGGTTAGAAGCGGCTTTGAAGTGGTCGGCATTGACTTATCGAGTGCCATGGTATCGACAGCGAGGAACAACGTGCCCGGCGCCACATTTCAGCAGATGAATATGGCGGCCATTGATTTGCCGCCGGATTCGTTCGATGGTCTGATTTCCTGCTATGCCATTATTCATGTTCCGAGGGAAAAACACGCAGCTATATTTCAGTCATTTCATACAGTTCTCAAACCGCAGGGCGTTATGCTTGTCTCGGTGGCCAGTTGGGCGTGGGAGGAAATCGCCGACTACCTGGGAGTGGGCATGTACTGGAGCCACTACGATCCTCGCAAGACGGAGTCATTGATAACTATGGCCGGGTTTGATATCGAATTCGGCCGCAGTGTGGAAAGTGGCGGTGAGAAACACCATTGGGTCTTGGCCCACAAACGCTGATCTTAATCAATTATTCTCCGGCAACTTCCCCCTACTGCATCGTCTAATCCTGTCATCAGCGCCCATTCTACAGAAGTCCGGGCCGGGGACGCCTAAAAGCCGATCCGGAAAGCGAGAGAATAATTTCTGTCTTTCGTAACGTCACCCCACTACAGAACCCGAAAGCCCCGGTGTGAGCCGCGGCTTTTCCCTGCGATATTACGGTTACTCTGTGGGAAAGATTAATCGGCGATCACTCAAAAATCCGGCACGGGCCATTCCCGCCGGCAACGGGATTAAACTGAAGCGACCGCGATAATGCGGTCAGTGGATCCTGCGGGACAGTCGGAGTCATAGTCCCCAAAATAAACGACGGAGCCGAATCCTGCGTCGATCAGACTGCTGTGCAACTCATCCGGTGTCCAGCATTGCATCACAAAGTCATATTCCGTTACGGTCCTGACAGCATCGCCCCGTTCTAAAACATAGCTTTCCGCAACGCAAAGCCGCCTTGTTTTCTTGTCCAGTCGGGTCACGGCGCGAAAAGTCAGTATTCCCTCATTAACCTCGACTACTCTTTCAAAGACAGGCTCTCTTTCCTTTCGGAGCGTGGAGCTGGTCCATTCTCTAACATCTAAAATAAGGATACTATTCTTGTGCAGTGCCCGTGCAAGAGAAAAAAAAGCCTGTCGACGACTTGGGTCGCCAATGATATCATTAAGAACGCCACGACAGAGTATACCATCATAAATCGGTCGGGACGGGAGTTCCAGGATGTCACCCACTTGAAAGATTGCCGTTACGGCAACCTTTTCCGCCTTCGCGCTTGCCAGAGAAATAAGTTCTGATGAATTATCGAGGCCGGTAATAGCATATCCTCTCTTAGCCAGTTCAATAGAATAACTGCCTGTCCCACACCCGGCATCCAGGATACTTGAGCCAGGTAAGACGCCGCGTTGGGTTGCCATACTCTGGACAAAATCGCATCGGTCTGAAACAGGCCCTGCGATAATGAGATCATAAGCCCAGGCAAGGGTGCTATATAATGGTCTGCTTGAGATTCTGTTCACGGAGCCCGCCCCTGGCATCTAACGAGTATTTTAACCTCTCCCGATTTTAGTCCAGTTAAAATGTCATGGTGGTGCGTGCTTTTGTCAACTGCTTTTCGAGGCCCCTTGCCATTTCGGGCAGTGTTCGCTGCATGATTGAGCCGTACGGTTGAACGCCCTTGAATCAGGCGTGATCGCCTAACATCCGGCGCGCAAAAGGTTGACCTGTGGGCGGTCGGCGAGGCGAGTCTCAGCAGCCGCAAGCCCTGGCCGAATCGTCTGACGGCGCATAGCCTTTATCTCTTGTATGCCTCGATACAAACAGTCCTTTTGCTGAGTTTTAACGAAGTCTTTTGCGCTGCCTTTAGTACCGATTCAAACTCAACAGGGCTTGCCATTCTTTCCTGAGTCTTCTCATACAGCCAGGTAGCAAAGTAGTACCGTGTAAACTCTTCGGGAGAGGGAAAGATAATGTGACGATCCAGGATTGTGGCTTGAACGGCGCCGCTCAATCTTTCCTGTAGTTGAGGTAAGAAGGCTTCCTCGAGCTTCGCTGAAGTCTCGTCCGTTTCCGGTACTGATTTGATGCCGGTAACCATTTCATTCAACTCATACAACTCCTGGGCATTGTCCCTGGCCGGTCCGAGCAGAAGCAGTCGCCCCCCCTTCTTGACTACTCTAAGGCTGTCCTCCAGCCACCTCGAGACATCGTTGGTATAGTAGGCGGAGAATGGAGCGATAAGAATATCCACCTCTTTATCCAGAAGTGGATAGGGATGGACATCAAAGTCCCAGGGAAACACAATCGTGGGGGTATCAAGTCGCTCGGCGCTCGTACGGGCTTCTTGAAGCAAATTCCGGTTTATATCAAAAGCAATGATTAGACCACTTTTGCCGAGAGCCTGTGCATATGTTGGGAAAAAGTTACCGTCGCCACAACCGATTTCAAGTAACCTGCACCCATTGGGCTTACCCAGCCAGCCTGAGAGCCAATCGTCGAGTGTGAAATTGGCATACGCCGTATGAGCACGGATACGTATTTTCAATCTTTCTTCCGTTTCCGTGTAACGTAATCCGCGCAATCTATACCTCCCACAGGTGCTTATATACGGTAAAGCCCTCGGCCCGTTTAACACCTATTGCGGTCCCATAGTTCAGGGCTTGATGGTTGAGATATTCCACCCATTTTGGACCCGCTCTCCGGAACTCACTCTCATAACATTGAAGCGCCCCGATCTTACGTTCCCATTGGGAATCGTCGATAGAAACAAAAAGTCTTGGAGAAAAGGTTTGTTCGCCCATATACCAATTCACTGCGAAACCTAGGACTCGCGGAACTTGCCGACAGGCGTGCAAGGCCATTGTGTTTATTCTCCGGTGAGGTGGATGGGTGTCGCCATGCCAGTGTGTAAACAAAGTGTCGATTTTATATTTGTGGATTGCGTCCAAAATCTTACAAATATTCGAGTCATTAACGGGCACGTCGAAAGTGTCCTCATCGGAACAAATCAATTTATAGCCCAGAGACCGGGCGGCTGACTCTGCTTCCTTTTTAGCTGCATCTTTAGTGCGGACACTTGCCCCATCGGGCGCCCGGTAGCCGGAGTGAGTCATGATCAACGATATAACTTGATGTCCTCCATCGAGCAATTTAGCTACTGTCCCGCCACAACCTAACTCAAGGTCGTCATGATGTGCTGCCACTATCAGAACATTCATCCTATCTCCTTCCCGTCGGCCCGCCCCGATTATCGTACCCGTTTTAAGTTAGGCCTATGGCTATCCGGGTCAAGTCATTTGTTGGCTGAAGCGCCCCGGGTGCCGGCGGTCCGTAACCAATGCGACTGTATGGGTGTCTGGTCGGGCATTCCATCTGAAAGTGTCGTCATGTAATGGTATTGGCTTTATGGCTTACTCTCACATTGTATCTTCGCCTGCTGTAATACGAGAAGTCACCGAGTTTACGGTTGGGTTTCACGGCTCAAATAGGATTTCGCATTCTATGGGAAATCGAATATGTTCCGAACGGTCTTTTGAGTCTGATGAGATCAGGGTTGCCTTGCGGTATCCTGGCTCCGGTTGCCTGTCGATTCGCCTTCGGTTGCCTACCGGCGGGATCCGGCGATGATCGAATAGTCCATTTGGGTCTCAAAGCCGAATTCCACAAGAGTCTGGGGAGAGTGAGGTCGGGGCCGTCACAGATTTCGACCCCATCGCAAAGTGGGGTTTTCCTGTAGATGGCTGAGAGATTCTGCAAAACCAGCGGGGTGTTCATCACCATCCGAGCTTAAGCACCGGCCTCTGCGGTACTGGCTACTGCCAGTCCTCAGGCTCATGGCAGGCTCCCGGCCCTGAGCAGGTTCCATTTTGATACGTGATTTGCCGAGTCCCGAAAGCCACGGTTTTGTGACCGTCGACGTGCACCGACTTACCAATTATCGCCAACCCGGCATCGACGGTGGCCGAGTGGCATTCAGAGCAGGTCACTTTCTCCTCGCGCACATGTTTCCGGTGTCTACCGGATAGATCGCCCGGGTTGGTGCCGTCATCGTGGCACGAACCGCAGGGCGCTTGGCCGGGGGCAATCCATATCGGCGTGTTGGCCGGATAACCCCCGGAGAAATTACCATGACAGTAAGTGTTGCTGCATTCACCGGAGGACCGATCCCATTGAGAGGTCCCGCCGGCGAGTTCTCCCCACGTGATTTCGGCGGTCGAATCAATATCCCAGTGTCCGGGATCGCTCAAGCGGACCGGCACCAGGTGGCACTCGTCGCAGGAGAAAGCATCGGCGATATAGCTGACTTCCATGTGCGTCGTATGGGCTCCCACCGCCAGAGTGGTTTCTGAAGTCTCACCACGCAGACCTCGTGGCGGTGCCCCTGTCAGATTGTCCGCGCCGCCATGGCAGTGGGTGCAGGCGTCCGGGCCTGTGCCATGACACTCTTCGCAACGAGCCTGTTCCGGAGCCAACACATCAGTGACGCCGTTGACGTGCAAGGCCGGCGTCACGATAGCCAATGACGAATCCACCACTCCGGAGTGACAGTCGGCGCACACCAGGCCGTCGGGAGTGAGGTGGAGCTGGTGGATGAGTCCCAGGTCGCCCGGGTTGGTTCCAGCATCGTGACACGACCCGCACTCCGCCTGCCCGCGAGCAGTCCATACCGGGGTATTGCTGCCGTAGCCGCCGTCGAAATTACCGTGGCAGTACGTGCCGGAACAGGTTCGCGCCGGCCGATCCCAGACAGCACCTCCACCGTCGGCATATCCTTGCCAGGTGATTTCGGCGACCGAATCGGGAGCAGTTGCGCCGGTATCAAGATGAAACGACTCAAACATACTTGCGGGCACCAGGTGGCAGGACTGGCATGTCACGGCCGCGGCCCATCCAGACCCCGACAGGTGTACGGTGTGAGCTCCCACAGCAAGAGTAGTGTCGTCTATTTCGCTATGCAGGCCATCTGGAGGTGCGCCGGTATTGTTGTCGCGGCCACCATGGCAGGCGGTACAGGCGCCGCTGGTCAGATGACAATCAACGCATGAAATACCGACTCTCCCGCCGCGGAAATCCTCGCCGTGGCATACGGCGCAACTCCGGGAGCCGTTTTGCATCATGACGGTGCCGTGAAAATCGGGGGATTGCGGTTCCATCCATAAAACCGGGTGTGCGCCCGGCAACTGGCTGATGGTTCGTTCGTCGCTACAGCCCCAGATCAGGAGTATTATGCCGGGGTACAATATCAATGCCAGGCAGGTTCTGATAAGGGCGTTTTCGATGTCAGCCGGAAATCTCATCAGTCTCCCCGGCCATGGCAATAGCCGCAGAAACCAACGCCGGGACGCCCGGTGCTGGTGTGACAGGCATAACAAAAGTACCCGTTATCGCTATGCCATGGCCCATGACTGTCGAAGCGGTTCAGGCCGGCCGAGTGAATGCGAGGGTCGGTGCCGCGCACGCCATCGGCGTCGCTATGGCATCCGGTGCGGGCGCAGGTGGGATCATCGACTTCATGGCAGGAAGCGCAATTTTCAATATCGATGCGGGCCGCGCCGCCGTGGTCGATTCGCCAGCCCAGAGTAGAGTGGGCCAGGGGCATCCGGTTTTCACGCTCATGACAGTCGCTGCAAAATGTTCGTCTATCGTGGCAACGGATGCAATCGGTCTCTTTGCCTTGGGCCTCGAGACCGTGAGTGTACCTGTAGTTGAGATCATGAATATTGCCGGTCTGATTGTCGCCTTGGTGGCACTCAATGCAGTAAACTTCCTGCTGATGGCAGGTTCGGCACCAGTCCGGTTTGAGCGTGGCCTGTTCGGCGTGCTGGTGCCGCCAGCCGATCGGGTGAATGTCCGCCAGAGAAGTCTTGTCGGCGTGACAGACATGACAGTCCCGGGTGGCGCGAAGGCCGTCGTGGCAGTCCATGCACAGCGGCTTGCCCGGCATGGGCGATATTTCTTCGCTCTCGCCGGACGGACCGTGACAGCTCCGGCAGCCGGTTTTGGGGTCCAGATGCCGCTTGTGATCGAACAACACTGACGGCCTGATCCTAGATGCCGGCGATGGGTTATCGGGATCACGGTGGCACTGGCCGCAGCCCTCGTCATCTTCGACATCATGGCACTCGGCGCACACGTCCATAGACGGGAAGTTGCGGTCGTCAGCGGTTGTACTGGACGGGATTGCGGCATGACAAGTGATACATTCGATTCCCTGATCCGTCGCGTGCAGGGGGTGGGAAAAAAGCAGCCCGGATGGCGGTGCCTGCTGCAGCGTGTCCGCCATCATACCGGACACTGCGGCGAAAATCACCAAGGCCATAATGGCGGGCAGACCAAAACGTCCAAATTTCACTTTGCCACCTCCGACTCGTCCGCACTAACCTTGAAATATTTCGCCAGTCCTATGAATATGCGAAAATCATTCTTGTCCACGGCATGCCTCAGATACTGGCCCTCGACTCTGACCTGAATTGCCCGACCCGGTCGCCACAGCAGACCGGCACTCGACGAATAAGCGTCGATCTTATCAGGAGTTTCGGGTTGGATCAGATAGCGCGAAACAAATGCTGAGCCATATAACTCGAGATTACGTCTGAAATTCACACTGGCCTGTCCCTGAATGCCGTCACTTTCACCGCCATACCCGTCACGGTGATGCCAGGCGACCATGAAGTGTGTGGTTCTCAGGCCAAATGCTGACCGCCAGGAGTCAACGCCCTTCAACAACTCCCGGTGAAACTGACCAAGCACCCGGATGTCCCGCCACAGAGCGCGTGTGACTTCCAACCGTATCCCTTTATAGGCATCGGCATCGATCATACTGAACACGGTATTGCCGTCGACGGATGGCTTCCGCCAGTCGAACTCTGCCGACAGGTACCATTTATCCGGGCGCGCCGCAACGCGGACTAAAACGCCGGCCATGTCAAGATCGAGAAGGTCGTACGAAACCCGGCTGTAGAGTTCCCCTCGTCCAATCTCCCTCCAGACATCGATACCTGCCCGGTGTCGACTGACCGAGCCATTCGATGTTCGCGCCAGCCAGTTCAGACCCAGCCTGAACCATCGAGAGCGGGAGTATTCGACTCGGCTGCCGAACAGACCGTACTGGCTGAGTGACTGAATTTTGTCCGGTGTCTCATGCGACACGGTGGCGCCGCCGAAAAGATCAAGATTGACCGACTTGACAATTCGAAATCCGGCCCGGATACCATCGATCAAAGAACTGCCAAGAGTATTATAAGCGAATTGGCGTCCGGCGTATATTGCGCTGCCGGCAGGATAACCACTCAGTCGGAAATAGAGGTCATAGATGTAAGTCTGGGGTGTGCCGGGTTCGCTGGCGGCCAGATCACCCGTCCAGCGCAGATTGGTATGAAGACTAAGGGAACGAAGCTGACTGTTGCGCCACAGTTTAGCGGTGGAGTTGAATCCGACATAGCTGCGCCAATAGGTGTCACCGGAACGCTCCCATCCGTAGAGGCTGGAGGTCAATCGCCCCGTCAGTTCCACCGCCTCGCAGCAGACCGATATGAAACACACGGCGACGAGACAGGAAAGCAAAAAGCCGTACCGCCGACTTCGGCGTCCCACCGAGAACCAACTCAGACGCGCGTGAAACCGGGAGAGATAGTTCAGGTTTGAGAAATCGACCACTCCGACCAAGTCCTTTTAAAGCCCGTGTTATTCTAATGTGACAATATCGGGCAAATATTGTCAAGTTTTTTGCTCAGGCGCCAATTGTGGCAAGCCCGACGTACGGCCGACTTCCCCCTGTTGTTGAACTGTATATTTTGACCCGGAAGCCGCATTCGACAGAAGTCCGGGCAGCGTGATATAGGGGCTGCTTAAGTTTCTTGACCCCGCCGTCCGCCGCGATTATTTTGCCTTCAGCAGTGGCGGCAGCCCACGTTCTCGAGGATCTCACAGCTAGCTGTGGATTGCCCTGTTCAACAGTATGGCTGATCGCCTCCTTCGGCGACGGCTGGTACCGGCCTTTGTCATGACATGAATGATCTGAGACTGAGGAAAGCAACGCCCGGGGATAGCCAGTTCGCCTTCCGGACAAAGAAGGCGGCTTTCGGGAAGTACGTGGAGGCAGTCTGGGGCTGGGACGAAGAAGAACAACGTCAGTTACACGAGAGACGTTTTGCCTCGCAGGAATTCCAGGTGATACAGGTGTCAGACATCGACGTCGGAATATTCGCCACCGTCCGGCAGCCGGACTGCATAAGAGTCCACCAGATGTTTATCCTGCCCGAGTACCAGAACAGAGGCATCGGTGCGGCATGTATGATGCGCATTATTGAGGAGGCGGCGGCCTCCAGGCTTCCTGTCCGACTCCGGGTTTTGAAGATAAACAGCCGGGCGATTGCGTTTTTCCGAAGATTGGGATTCAGAGACATCGGCGAAACTGATAATCACGTGACCATGGAAAGACTCTCGTGACCGGTCTATGTCGGCGGTACCCGGCGGCTGATTGTTACGCCAGGCTCAGTCACGGACCTGTGACTGTTTTCCATCGGGTTCCGTCTGTCACGGCATGGTGAAAGCGGATTAGCCGTGACAACGTCACCGGATTCCGAGGAGAGCGAGACCAGGTCCGCCATGATTAGTGTGCGGGTAAAGCTCTCCGGTTTTTAGATCGGTCTCATCAGTTGTGGATCGTTATCCTGAACCGGCAGTCGTCGGCCCCCGTCTGCAGGGTTTCCACTATCTCGACATCGACCGGCTTTCCCAGGTTGCGTTGGAACATCTCTTTGACATACCCGGCCGAGCAGTTGCAGAAGGTGGGCGAGAGGCCCTTGGGTATTGATTCGACGATCGGGCACAGACAATAACCATCCTTAAGCATCAGGCCCCAGGGATTCTGGTGATCGCGCCCCCAGCTGTAATTGACCACCGTTACATTCCCCTCTTCCTTGATTTCATAACCGGCGCTCTTGAGATACGTCATCCACCTCTCGGCGATCTGCGGGCCCGGCTTTTCGTCACTGGCCACTCCGAAGGCGCCGATATGACAGGACCTTCCGCAGGCTTGCATGAGTTTGATCTTGGTGTCGTCCTCAAGAGTCTCGTCCATATTATCGACCAGGTCTTTAATCCAGGTCCCCGCTTTTTTGAACCTGTCGGCTTCCGGGGTCCTGGAAGCCTGGAGCATCCTCTTATTCATGGCGTCAATCCAGTCCTGCGCCGCCGGGTCGTGTTCGGTATCGGAGCCCGTCAGCTGGGCCTGGATGCTATGTCCGAATGCGACCGCGCAGCAACAGGCGGAGGCGCCGGCTTTGAAAAACTTCGTAAGGAATTCTTTCCGATTCATTGTTCAATCCCGTCCAATATATTTTCCCCGTAATCGGGATTCCCTATTGTATCTTGGCTCCCGCCACGGTACTATCAGGCCCGATAACGAGATGGGTTACCTTCCCCAGAGAGTCCTGCAGGAAATGAATCTCCCGGTCGGGAAAGGCAATGTAGAAGTCGGTCGCCGACTCCGGTCTGATCTCCTGTCTGAAACCAACCCCGGTCATGCCAATCATCAGATGATTACCCTGGCGTGAGATAGTCAGCGTGACATCGGCCCTGGTCGGATGCTGGTACACTCCTACCAGGGACTCCAGCGCTTCGATTCCGAGCTCGATGGGAACACGCGTCTTGTGCAGTGGGGGTGCCGCCAGGGCCAGATTACATACTGGTCGCTCGAAAATACTGTCATCGACGTCGGCATTGTGCGTAATCTCATCGAATTGCATAGCCATGGGCAACCTCTCTCCCTCGGCCTTCCCGAGTACGATTCTGTGAGGCAAAACGACATCTCCGGTCTTACGGTAATCTTCGAAATACATGGCGCCCGCGCGGACCAGGAGCCCGGTTTCTTCGTCAAATGAAAGTTCCGTGGAGAATTCCTCCGCCGACCGACCAAGGATTACTGTGGCCTTCTTATCTGCGATGATTTCAGAGCCTGTGACCTGCATCTGTGGATAAAGCTCTGTCAGTCTGAGCGGGGCCGCCGGGCTGAAGAGCAGTTGAAAATCAAGCTGCTGCCTCGGGTCCAATTGACCGACGCCACTGGTATCGGCCGTCCAGGCGGATTTTCCGTCAAAGCCAAAACTAACCTGATCTCCCCAGGCGAATACCTGGTTATACCGCCACTTGTCAGGGGCTTTGGCGAACGTCGTCAACGGGACCTTCCCTTGTGGCCCGCGGACGAGCGTCCCAACACGGGTTTCCGTTTCTATCGTCCGCAAAGCCTCACCGCCACTGGCCTGAACGTACTTGTCAATGATTTCCATGGCCGCGGCATCGGTCACGGCCGATCGAGCATCCTGCACCAAAGACAGGATGCCGATCCAGGCCAGCACACAAAACAGCGTCCGAGGCATCCTCAGGAAATGTTTTCCACCGAACAGCACAATAAAACACCGTCCTTTGTTATAACATAGGTTGCAGTTACGTTTAGTTTATTTCACTTAAACAGGAGGCAGGTGATACTTTTATCAATTATATCGCTTGCCGCTTTACGGTAGCAGACAGTAATACAATACGGACGAACCCGGGAATATGTTTCACCCCCCCTCACAACTACAGGGTACTTCCGGGCAGCATGTGGGGGATTTGGGCTTTGCTATTGATTTTAGACACAGACTGGTCCTATTTTCCCTCAACTGCCTCTGCGGGACGTCATCGTTGGTGAAGCCTGATCTCTTCGCCGATTCAATGTCCGCGGAGTTCAACATACGTGGAGAATCTTCGTGAGCCTGTCATCGATACCAACGGGTACTTGCTCGGTCTTATGTCTCAGAAGGCCGGGAAGATGGAAAGGCCTTCATCTATTGACTATCCCAAGATGCTTGTACAAGAAAGAGCTAATGCAATGGAATAAAGACTGTACTGTGGGGCACTTCCGTCTGTGAAACAGCACTTGTAAGGCATGGATGTCAGTGACGATTACATTGGAGTTGATGTATTTCCGCCTCTGTTATCACAGGACATGGAAACCACAGGGGTTTCTAGCCGTATACTGTAATGACAATCGTTCCGCCAGAATGAGCAATCGGACAAAAAGAGAATAACAATGGGAAGGAGGGTGGCACTGTGACCGAATTCACGTTGGATAAGTTGCCCAGAAAGATACTGTCCAGGATAGACCTTCAAACCGCCTTCATGATATCCAGTTGTGTTGTGGCTGCCGAGAGACTGCAGGTATTCCGTAAGCTGAAGGGTAAGAGACTGTCCGCAACTGCGATTGGCAGGATGATTGGAGTCCGTGGTTGGCGTGCGGAAGCCTTCCTGGCTGCTCTGACTGCTGTTGGTCTGCTGAAAAAAACGGGAAAACTGTACAGCAATACTGCCCTGACCAACAAGTTCTTTATTCGGGAGCGATCCATCTTCTGGACTACACGGTTCTCGGAGGCGTGTCGGCGAGAGTACCGGGCCTTCTCTGTCCTGGAGGAAATGCTCACTACCGGACAGAGCTACGCGTCGATTCTCGGGATAGATAGCGGAGATTATATCGAGGCAATGAAGAAAGACCAACAGTGGGCGCACGATTTTACATACATGCTTTACTACGACCACCTGCCACACGCCAAAGCGCTGGCAAAAAGCCTCGATCTGTCTGGCTATCATTCGGTGCTGGATGTCGGGGGCGGCTCGGGAGTGATGTCGATGGCTCTGGTGCGCCGATATAAATACATCAAGGCGTGTGTGCTGGACATTGAGCCGGTAACCATCGTTGCGAAGAAGATCATCTCAAAAGCGAGACTGACCAGACGTATCAGTACCACCGTTGGCGACATGACCAAACATATCCCCGCCGGGTATGACGTCGTCATGTTTTGTGACGCTGAGCTTGGCGGCGTAAAAACGCTGAAGATGGTTTATGACAGCCTGCCTGAGGGTGGCCTGGTGGTTTTTGTTGATGACTTCAGCTCGGACGACTGGACGATACCGCTTTACAGGTTGATGTGGCAACTCAGGTCGAATTCATTCTGGTTAAAGAACAGGCGGCAGATGGTGGCGATGCTTCGAGAAAGCGGCTTCAAGGCCGTCAGAAGCCGCCGGATATACAAGGATACATGGTTGCTCACCGGCCGCAAAGGCCTGGCGCGCAGGCCCCGCGCATCGAGGAAATGATTCCAGGCGTGCAGCCATCGCACCCCGTGAGGAATTGAGCGACTCAGTGAAATATCGCAGGGAGCCGGTCTGAGAAGAGAATTAAAGTTGGACAGACTACCCAAAAGGGTTTTGGCGGAACTGAACCTGGAAACCGTTTTCAAAGCGTCCCGTTGCGTCATTGCCGCCGAAAGACTTCTGGTCTTCCGAAAACTGTACGGCAGGGAACTCTCCGCCGCCGATATTGCCAGACACACGGGGATTCATGGCCGGCACTGCGAGTCTTTTCTCGACTCCCTCGCCTGTGCGCCTCCTTTATGGATTCCGAATATGGCGGAGTTGACGGGATCGCGACCGTCGTGCCGGCAGCGAAAAACTCTCGATTACTCGGCCCGTCACTGGAGCCGTTTGTGACGACGTTTCATTTGTCATTGATCATCCTTGCGAATGGTTGCCGAGCACCACAACTGTGACCATGCAAGTCGCCGGTTTCGTGCGTTCTGCGCAGTATGGCGAGGTTTCGAGCTTTGTTGTTGATTCCGGATGCCAATGCGCATTATTCTTTCGTCGCTGCCTCCGCCGGGGGTGTTCATCGGTGAATCCTGATCTCTTCGCCGATTCAATGTCCGCGGAGTTCAACATACGTGGAGAATCTTCGTGAGCCTGTCAACTGTCATAGTGAACGGGTCGCTCCGACCGGCTCTCGAGGCCGCTCGCAAATGGCATCTCACGACGGGAACCAGGGTGGCGTTCTCCACGGTTTCCATAGTACATTAACAATTTTCCATTCATCGCCTATTTTCGCAACCTGACATATATCAATCAAGTAGGCCGACCTGACTCTCACGGTGGCCATAGTTTCCGAATAATCGAGAATGGTCGTCTCGATCGCCCATTCGCCTTCCGGTATTTTGCCAATACCGGATCTTGTAGCTTCGACCATTTCTTTCTTTCCGCTGTGCGAAATTACACTCTTCTTTGTCCGGGGGTGTTCCACCACTCCTCGCTTTGCCAGGTCATCATGAAGGACGCTTTCCATTTCCACGGGGTTGCCGCCATACCAGGCTCTCAGCATGGATGCACACACCTTCTCGATCGCCGCCAACTCGTCATTTGTATTCACGATTCTCTCGCTCCCTTCGCCTTGTGTTCTATAAGCCATAATCAGCCAATACTGCATGCAAGTTCGGCACGGTTACTTTCGGTATAGATCTCGCAGCTTGAGTGTCACATTCCTCTGCCGTCCGTCGCGCACCACTGCGAGCTCATACTTTGTTCCAGCTTCGGTAAGGAACAAATCTCTGATCGCGAGTATTCCGTTAAAATGCTCCACCGCGATTTTATTTATGGCTATGAGGATATCGCCTTTTCTGAGTCCGGCTTCGGCCGCGGGCGTATTGTCAGATACATACCCGACCTCTAACTGCCTATCGGCGTTGTAATAAATCTGACAGCCACCCTTTGATGTGGGAAACACCTTATCGAAATCATCTCCTTTTTCGACTATCACTTGCTGATTGGGGTAGTCAAGGTAGAGCGTGAAGTGACGAAGGATGCTGTTGCCAAGATTGCCGATGAATTCGGTCTCACCCATAGTGCCGCCGCGAACGTCCACGGGAACGCCTATTACGGGTTTGTCGATCACATAACCGGCAAGTTCGAACGAATCAAATTCCATCTCGCGGGTTCGATATTCTCCGCCGGCTCCGGTATTAACCACGTCAATGCCGTCCCTTTGGTGAAAACGGTGTCGTTCGGCATAAGGAAAATGAAAAGTGCAATCGCCGTTGCCGATGTCGAGACACCATTTGCCGGAATGCACACCGTCGACCGTCGCCGGAACAGCTATCGAATTCCCCTTCAGAGGGGCAGCCAGTGTTCTTCCGCCGCCCGTATACGTAAAGGCCTCCGGCTCATAGAATGAAAGCAACCGTTTACCGTAATCTATCTTGACCACGAAGCGCGATAGAAAATCGTAACCGAGCACGCCGACTGCGTCCAGTCCGGCTTTATCCATTATGAGATTTTTCATATCAAGACAGGCGATGGTTTGCTCATCGAATTCGATTCCTTTGACGCTAAAGGAAGGCAGTCGAACGAAAGTTAGTGACGTTGTATTACCGGTTCCCTGAACCTTCATATCGCCCGACTGCTCCAGCCCGAGTTCAGATGCAAAGGTCGAGTCAATGCACGTAATCTCGGCCCCCGTATCAAGTATCCACAGCCTCTCTTTGCCGCCGCAATTCACGCGCACAAACAGATGATCAAGTATGAATTCGAAAGGAACATTCTCTGAACTGCGGCCGTCGGTAAAGCGAAAGTCGCGGATATCCCCGCCGGGCGGCTCAAATAGCAGAGGATCAATCGTGATGTCAGATTCGTACTTGATCACTCGAACTGACATTTCCTGGCCGGTTGGCAGCTCCGTTATGTCCTGTCGGAAGGCGCGCAATACTCCGTTGACTTCACGGTGATCGGAAAACAGCGTGTGAGTCTCCTTGCCGGCCTCGAAGCTGATCTCTTTTTCAATAATAAAAGAGGACGTATTGATATAGGTGATAACAGAGTCGTCGTTCATGGA
>JAOUEU010000240.1 GCA_029858555.1 Candidatus Zixiibacteriota bacterium | reverse complement strand
ACCGTCGCGAGCGGTCCACGGCATCCAAATTCACAGCGGCGATATCCTGGTATCGCGCGGCGGCGCGCCGACGTCGGCGTTGATAGCGCGCGGCAATGATTACCCCGGCAATTTCTCGCACGCGGCCCTGGTTCAAGTCGACGAGGACACCCGGCAGGTCTCCATAATCGAAGCGCATATCGAGCGCGGGGTGGCGATTGCGAGCGTTGAGGATTATCTTGAGGATACCAAGCTCAGAATAATGATTCTGCGGCTCCGCTCCGACCTGCCGACCGTGCGGACCGAGCCGATGCTGCCGCACAAAGTCGCGACGTATGCGCTCCGCCGAGCGCAAACTGCACAGATACCGTACGACTTTGCTATGGACACCCAGGACCATTCGAAACTGTTTTGCTCCGAGGTGGTGTCCGAGGCATACGAAAGTGCGGGAGTGAACCTGTGGATGGGGCTTTCACACATATCGAATGAAGGAGTAAAAAACTGGCTCACGGCATTCGGTGTCGAGCATTTCACAACCCAGGAGCCGTCGGACCTGGAATATGATCCGCAGCTTCGCGTCGTGGCCGAGTGGCGAGCCTACGAAACCCTGCTAAAAGACCGGCTGGACAACGCCGCCATGGATGTCATGCTCGAGGAAGCTGACAAGGGCCTCCGCCTTGATTATGATTGGCACCTGCTGCCGTCGGCAAGAGTCCTCAAAGCTTACAGTGCGGTCCTAAATTTATTCGGCGGCATTGGTCCGATACCCGAGGGCATGAGCGCGACGGCTGCACTGCGGAACAAATGGTTTTCAGCAAAACACGAAAGAATCACGCGCAAGCTGTCTGTTCTGGTACGTCAATTTGAGAACGAGAATGGCTATTTCCCCCCGTATTGGGAGCTGATCGGCCTTGCCGGGCAGGCATATTCGGGGGAAGGCATTACCGATTAATTCCGGCCGGTTAACTGACAGCAGCCGCACCCAAATTGCGGCGCTTTTGTATTGCGTAGCTGGAAGACCCGGTTTATTATGGGGCAGCACGATGGGACTTGGAGCGATGGAGTACCAACTCAACATCAGGAAGAGCAATGCCTACCTGCACGTCTGTGTGGCCGGCCTGCGAACTCGACAGACTGTCGCTGCCGTGGCAAAGGAAATCCTCACGGCGTGCGTAGACCACGAGGCCGACAAGGTCCTTGTGGACGTGCGCGGGTTGGAGGGGCGGTTGAGCATTTTCGATGCCCGTTCGATACCCGTTGACGATTTTCCTGAGATCAGGCAGGCCGGGGTGATCACGAAGGCCGTGATTGTAGATACCGAAGAGCGCAAGTGGAGGCATCACTTCTTTGAGGCGATCGCGCGCCGACACGGCTACAATATCCGCATCTTCAGAGATTTTGACAGCGCCGTGATGTGGCTTTGCGCGAACGAAAATGTAACCACTTAACAAGCGGCCTTGCAAGATATCGGCACCGAAGAAAGCCGCCGGGGGAGAATGGCGTCTTGACTAAAGGGCTTGATCAGGGATGCGCCATAACATGAGCAACACCGATCCGTTCGAACGGTTTGCGGCCATTAGTGATCTGGATCCCCGCAATGAATCACTCCGAAAGCACTTCTTCCAAGAGGTTTTTCGGAAACACGGGGTTAAAGCGGTGCTGGACTGTGCCTGCGGGACCGGCTCCGACCTAATCCTGGTGCACGGGCTAGGTATGCAAGTGCGGGGCTCGGACATCTCCGACGCCATGCTCCAACAGGCGCGAGAGAAACTGGGCCGGAATAACCTGAAGATTCCACTCGTAAAAGCCGATTTCAGTGAGTTGCCCCGGTACTTCGACCGACCTTTCGATGCCGTGCTATGCCTGACAACCTCCCTCCCGCAGGTGCTGACCGAGGATAACGTCAGGAGGGCGCTGGGGAGCATGAGAGAGGTGCTGGCCCCCAAAGGCATACTTGTGCTGAACCAGGGGATGAGCGACCGGCAGTGGCATGACAGGGTGCGGTTCCATCCCGTCGTAAGCACCGCCGACCATACCAGGATTATCGTAGTCGATTATTACGAGTCGGAATGGGAAGCCCATGTTCTGGATGTCTTTCACGGAGAGGGAAGCCCCGGTTTCTATGTCAACAGTTTCCGCTATCTTAAGATGCTGGAAGACGACTACGTCCGACTGCTGGATGAAGTCCATTTTCGGGACGTGCATGTCTACGGCGGATTCGATATGCGGCCGTACAACAAAAAAGAGACCAGTTCGCTTGTTATAGTCGCCGGCCGCTGACCGCCTGCCGCCGACGGCGTCAGGGCCGGGCTGCAGTAGTGCCTTCCCAGGGGAGTGTCGGTTGTGGAGAGTCGGCTGGCAGGAATTTTCCCCGCGCAGATAACCCCGCTGTCTGTCGCCCGATCTGCTTTTTCTATGCACCTGATTGCCTGATAGTTACGACGGCCTTCGGCCTATGGCTGGTTGGTCGATCCAGTGCAAGCTGCTGTTGTACAATGACTTATGGCCGCATGATCGATTTGCCGGGACTTGGCGCGGCTTTTGCACGACGGGCGATAGAAATAAGCCCTTTACTACGCGGAGATTACAGTGAAAAAAACCGTTGTCATCGCAGCCTCACTGACAGTCGTCGCGCTGATTTTGCTCGTGGCCGCTTGTGAGAAAGAGAAGATAGTCGAATCGACCGAATATATTCACGACATCGAATATGTCGAGTTGCCCCCTGACACCGTCTACCAAGCCGATACCATCTTCAGCCAGGATTCGATTACTATCAATACGACTGATACCGTGCGGGTATTCGACACCGTCATTCAGGTAAATAACGTCTATGACACGGTCCTCGTTCATGATACCATCGTGAGTGTTCAACACCATTACGACACGACCGTAGTCACCGATACGGTTCTGAAAGTCCAATGTGATCCCAACGAATACCTGGCCGTTGCGGCCCTGCAGTACTATTGTGACCCGCTCGTCATCGAAGTCGTCAACCAGCAGTTCGGGCTGTCGGATGGATGGATTTTCTATCTGTCGACCTTCCAGATCGACCTCACGCGTCAGTCATCCGGCGTCTATGATATCTACGGCTACGTCAATTACTGGACGACCGACTGGTCAGGATACTATCCTCTGGAATATTACTGGCGTTTGACCTACACCGGTGATGATCCGGCTGATCCGAGCAACTGGCAGATGTCCGAGCCGCCAGCGGCGCCCGCCGACCACCAGCCCGGCGTCAGGTTTGTTGCTGACGGCAGGCAGTCCCTTCAAATACTCCGCTGAGCCCGGTCCAGCAGTTACGGTCATCCCGGAAAACGCGGGAGGACGGCGCCGTTGTCGCTCACGGCAGGAGCCGTATCTCAGAAAAGACCGGCCAGGGTCAGGTTCAACGTTTTCTGCCGACCGTCGCGCTCGACAACGAACGAATACTTGGTACCGGCCTCTTCCTGGAGCATCTTGCGAATAGCGATAAGGCCGTCAAGATACTTGACGTCGATTCCGTTTATTGCTTTCACGACATCTTTTTCGCGAAGTCCCGCTTTTGCCGCCGGTGTTCCCTCGGCCACAAACAGAATCTCCAATTCGCCCTCCTGTCCGCGTGTGAGCTGGAGACCGCTCCGATCCTGGGGCACAGGTCGGTTGAAGTCATCTCCTTTTTCCACAATCAGGCGCTCGCCGGCATAGTCACAGTAAAGTACGAAGTTCCTGAACAGCGTATTTCCGAGGATCCCTATCTCGTCGGCGGGCAAGGCGCCGCCGCTGTCGCTCACGGAAAAGCTGACCGGTGGATTGTCTACCGTGAACCCAGCGAACTCCAGACTGCGGCACTTGACTTTCTTAGCGCGGAAGGCGTTGGCGGCCCCGCGACCAATGCTCTCCACCCCCTTCATCTCGGCAAGGCCGTTACGGCGAGCGTAGGCACCGTCGAGCGAAACCGAAGAGGCTCCCAGATCAAACAGCCAAGTGCCGGAGTGCGTGCCGTCCAGGGAAGCCTCGACCATGAACACGCTGTTTTTCATATGTACATCGACCTTGTGGCCATCGCCGGTGTACTCAAACGTCTCAGGATCGTAGAAGGAGACCAATTCCTTGGCGTAGTCGACTTTCATGACAAAGCGTGAAAGGAAATCGTAGCCGAGAATGCCCGCAATGTCCACTCCCAAATGACGTATGAGTTCTTTCATGTCGATAACAGCTACGGTTTGTTCCCCGAACTCGATTCCCGGAAGGCTGTAGCCCGGCAATGTGGCGAGTTTGAGATCCACTGTACCGCCGGCTCCTTTGCCTTTGAGGTCACCCTGCAACGCCAGGCCAAGTTCATCGGCAAACTCCTTGCTGATCACTGACATGGCCGCCCCCGTATCAAGAATCCACAATCTTTGTCGGCAGCCGACTATGACGGGGATATAGAGATGCCCCCCGATGAACTGAAAAGAGATATTCTCGGCAGAGTCGCCCTCGGTGAAGCTATAGTCCTTGCCGCCTTCTTCGGGAGGATCAAAAAACGGGCGATCGATGTTCGGGTTGGAATCATATCTGGTAATTGTCATCTCCTCCACCTGACCCGTCTGGAGGGAAGTCTGCCTGGTTCGGAAGGCCACCATGAGGCCTTCCACCCCCCGATAATCTCCGTAAAGCGTCTCGCTGCTGTTGTCGCCCTCGCTTGACACGGTCTTTTCGAGCAGAAAGTCGTTGATATTTATGTAACTGCGGTGAACGTCATCGTTGATACTGCTTTCGATTTTGACGACGTAGCAGTCTTTGTCCTCGACCTTCTCGATACCCTCAAAGGTGAGCGTAAATATATCGGACCGAGGGTCGATGAATTCGAATTGGTCCAATCGCCTTTTGAGTTCCTTGCGCTTGATGGTGGCCTCGTCAGGTTTGGTGATCTTCTGGAGTTTCCCGTTGGCATCCAGCACCCACTGGTACTGGCCGTTGTCGCCCTGGGTGATCTTGATTACGCCCAGGTCGGCCTCGCCACGGG
>JAOUEU010000239.1 GCA_029858555.1 Candidatus Zixiibacteriota bacterium | reverse complement strand
GAGTCCGAATGGGAAATACAGGGCCGAGCCGGAAGCCAGGGCGTAAGCGGTCGTCCGGATAGCGCCGTATTTCCTGACCAGCGGCTTGCCGAGCACGGTATAATAGGCCCAGGCGAACACGGCGATGAGGATAATTATGTCACCCCACAAATACTCGGTGCTGATTTGGATGGCCCCGCCGGTGACGGTGATAATGACCCCGACGAGAGCCAGGACAATGCCGATGGCTCGGCGGGCAATGACTTTTTCTTTCAGATGCACCAGCGCGGCCAGGAAAATCCAGATGGGGGTGGTGGCGAACAATACCGAGCCGTGTCCGGCCCCGGTCAATGACTGACCGAAAAGATACATGGCCTGGTTGAAAGGGATGATGATGACACCGAGGCCGAATATTTTCCAGTAATCGGCCCGCTCTACGGGGCGGTCGTGTTTCCGGAACTTGACTACCAGCAGCAGGACCGCCGAAGATATCACAAAGCGGTAGAAGGCGAAGACGAAGGGGTCTATCGTTCCCAGGCCGTATTTGGCGATGGGAAAGCAAATGGCCCCCAGGGTCTGTTGAAACAGCAGGACGGGCAGCACCGTAGAGCTGAATTTCTGGTTGTCACTCACGTTCGGTGCCTGACATCAGATAAGCGCTCTCATCAAGCCGCCATCGACCGGAATCGACACGCCCGTGATGTAGGCGGCCCGGTCACTGGCCAGGAACGTTATCAGGGCAGCCAACTCTTCGGGGCGACCCAGGCGCCCGGCCGGAACATCCGCGGCAAAAGCAGCCAGTTCGGCCTCGGCTGTCGTCGAGGCAGCCTCGGCCCGTTTTTGCGCCAGGCTTTGCAGCCTTTCGGTGGCGGTGTAACCCGGGCATACGCAGTTGGCGGTAAGACCATGCACGGCATAATTGTTGGAGATCGTCTTGCACAGGCCGGTGACACCGGCGCGATAGGTATTGGACAGGATAAGGTCGTTGACCGGCTGCAAAACGGCTATGGACGTGATGTATATCAGGCGTCCCCATTTTCTCTCGAGCATACCATCGATGACACCGCGCGTAAGCCTTATAGCCGATGCCAGCAAAAGCCGGTGGGCCTCACCCCACTGCGACAGCGCCAGGTCGATAAACTGCCCCGGCGGCGGCCCGCCGGAATTGACCACCAGGATATCAACGTCGGCGGCAGTTTCCAGAATGCGATCAATGTCGTTTTCGCGAGCGACGTCTCCGGGCGCGAGAACCGGTTTGACGGCGGTTTCGCCGAGAATCATGTTGGCCGTCTTTTCGAGTTTTTCCTCGCCGCGGGCGTTGATGGTAACGTCAACACCCTCCTTTGCCAGAGCCAGAGCCGCCGCCGCACCCAGACCAGCCGAGGCTCCGGTCACCAGCGCTCGTTTCCCTTTCAGCTGCAAATCCATTATGCTTTTACCTTTGCAAGTTCGAACAGGAGCGCCGCGGCGGTCCTGCAGCCGTTTTCGAAGTCGACGACGCGGAAGCTCTCGTTTGGTGAATGAGCGTTACCCTCGTGCAGGCCAAACCCTATCAACAGTGTGTCCAGACCAAGGATAGTCTTGAAATCGCTGACGATCGGAATCGAACCACCTTCTTTGATGAAGAGGGGGTTTTTGCCGAAACCGACCTTGATAGCTCGCCCGGCGGCATCCAGCCAGGGTCCGTCCATCGGGACCACCACACCGGGCGCCCCGCCGTGCTTTTTGATTTTCAATGTTACCGACTTCGGTGCGATCTTCTTCAGGTAACGTTCAAGCTTGTTGCTGACGTCGGTCGGGTCCATGTCGGGAACCAGGCGCATGGTAATCTTGCAGGAGGCCCAGGACGGGATAATCGTCTTGCCGCCTTCACCCTGGTAGCCGCCGGTAATACCGTTAACGTCAAGGGCGGGCCGGGACCAGGTGCGCTCAATAGTCGAATAGCCTTTTTCTCCGGCAAGAGCCGGCACCCCGAGCGATTTGCGGTAGGCCTCCTGATTGAAGGGCAGTCGCTTGAACTGTTTCCTTTCCCATTTCGTCACGGGTTTCACACGGCTATAAAAGCCGGGAACGGCCACCTTGCCGTTCTTGTCGTGAAGCTGTCCCACCATCGCGCACAGAGCATGGATGGGATTGGTGATGGCGCCGCCATAACTGCCGGAGTGCACATCGCGATTCGGACCGCTGACCATTACTTCGGCGGCCACAACGCCACGCAAACCATATGTGACAGCCGGGAGTGTACTGCTGTACTGAGCGGTGTCGGAGACAACGACGATATCGGCGGCAAGCATCTTCTTGTTTTTCCGAATGAACTTCGGGAGGCTCACCGATGAGACTTCTTCCTCGCCCTCGATGAGGAATTTCACGTTGACGGGGAGCGTCCCGGCTGCTTTGAGAACCGCTTCGACGCCCTTGACGTGCGCAAAAACCTGCCCTTTGTCGTCGGTGCCGCCCCGGGCAAAGATATTCCCTTTACGAATGACCGGCTTGAAAGGATCGGATTTCCACAACTCCAGAGGTTCGGGAGGCTGGACATCATAGTGGCCATAATAAAGCACCGTAGGGGCCTTCTTATCTGCAGTGTACTCGGCATAGACGACCGGGTGACCGCCGGTGGGATAAATGCGGGCGGTCAGGCCAATAGCCTTCAGATGGTCGGTCAGCCAGGCGGCACAGTCCAGCATGTCTTTTTTATGTTCCGATTTGGCGGACACCGATGGAAACTGGAGAAACTTGAAAAGCTCGTCCATGCGTTTCCCGGCGGTTTCTTTCAGGTATTCGTAAGGAGTCATAATTGGTCTCCTGCATTATTAAAGTGTTTACAGTGGATACGAATATATACAGAGGATGTTCCCCTGTAAAGAGAGAGTCGGTAATACAGGGCGGTTTCACTCCAGTAAATTCGTCGGGTGGCGGCGGCAGAGGTCGATTCAGCCTTTGCGTTTTTTGAACCACGCAGCCGGATCTTCGACAAAATTCAGGCAAGACTTAAGCAGGCGGCAGTGCATCGTTTCTTCATCGATGAGCCAGCGATAAAACTTGCGGATGCGGGGGTTATCGGCCTCGTCGAGTTTTTGCTGATAGAAGTCCTCGGCCCCGTTTTCGAATTCCAGCGCCATGCGGTAGGCTTTGATATCGTCATCGGTGGCCGGGTATTTTTCTTTAAGCCGGCTCAAGCCGTCGTTGAAGCTCGCCAGCTTGGCCTCGGCGTCGGAGTCTTCAGTATCGGGAAGATCGGCCATGCCGGAGTCCTCCAGCGAGCGGAAAAACCGTTCGATTTGCTCGATGTGTTTATCTTCTTCGGCGGCCAGGAATTCAAATGTTTGCCGCGCCAGGCGGCTGGTGGTTTCGGCCGCGGCCCGGGCAAAAAACCGCTTGCCTTCGCGCTCCAGTCGCAGAGCGATGCGGAACGGCTCCAGCAACCGATCGGATGAGTCGTTTCTTGTCATGGTGGGAACAAGTTAATTTATCCAGCGGGAAAATCAACCGGGAAATGCGGTTCAGTAGTCTTTGCGCCTGAAGATGAAAATCGCCACGTAGATCAGCGCTGCCGAGAACAGCAGTGAACTCCAGAGAGGCATCCAGGTGTCGATCCGCCGGTCGAGGGCCAGGCGGGTGGTCAGGTCCGATATCTCACCGGCTTTGGGCAAGACATAGTAAAGCGCGTTGATTATGAACTCCACCACCCTTGAATTGGAGAGACCTGCGACGAACTCCCGGTATTCCAGAAGCCACTCGAGAACGTAGACGATGAAGGCGGCCATGATGCTGATGGTGGCCGATCCGGTAATCACCCCGACAGAGACGGTAATGCTCAGCCAGATGAACAGGATCACGACCTTGAGGATAAAAATATACAGGACACTCCAGGCGAAAAAGCCGTGCACCAGGTATGTCATCAGAACCGCCACAATCCCGCAAACGACCACGATTCCGCCATAGACCAGCCAGATGCTGAGCAGTTTGTCGACAAAGACCGCGGAGCGCGAAATCGGTTTGGACAGGTAATAGTCGGCACGGCCCTTCATAAGCATATTGGGGGCCAGGCCGGCCGTCGCCAGAACGGTCAGAAAAACCAGAAACGACATGAAGCCCGCCAGCATATGAATAAGGGGCTCGCCCAGCATGGCAGTGAGTTGCCCTATATCATCCGTGGCGATGTCGAACTCGCCGCCGAGTCTCGTCTCGACCATGCGCATGAGAATCAGGATTAAGAGCGTCAGTACCGTCACGACCGCGTAGATATAAATCACCTTACGGTCAAACAGTTCAACGACCGTGTCCCGAGTGATACCCCTCATGGCGTCTGCTCCGGCTTCTCGGTAACCATCTCGATGAACGATTGTTCCAGCGAGACCTTCAACGGCTGCACCGAACGGATGCTGATTTTTTTCATTCTCAGCATATCTATCAGGTCATTTAATTTCTCTTCGTCAGTCAGTTCGAGAATGAGCTTGCTGGAAGATATCGAGAGCTTTCGGCCGATTTCCTCCGGAATCTGGATAAGGCGGCTGCCGAAATCGGCCACGACCTCGTACTGCGATTTGCGGCTCGTGAGTTCGCTCACCGTGCTTACTTTTACCAGGCGGCCTTTCTGCATAATGGCCACACGGTCGGCCGCCGATTCCACCTCGGACAGAAGATGCGAATTGAGGACGATCGTTTTCCCTTCATCACGGATTTTGAGGAGGACTTCCCTGATTTCCACCTTACCCACAGGGTCGACGCCATCGGTTGGTTCGTCCAGGAGCAAAAGCTCGGGGTCGGATATCAGAGCCTGGGCCAGACCGATACGCTGCAACATGCCTTTGGAATACTTTCCGATTTTGACGCTGGCCCACTTGTCCATGCCGACCAGTACGAGTAGATGTTGAGTACGGGCGTCCAGGTCGGCCTGCGACATGCCGAACATCCGGCCGGTCGTCTCCAGAAGGCCCAGGCCGGTGAGATGATACGGAAAGCGGTGGTTCTCGGGCAGGTAGCCGACTTTTTCGCGGGAACGGGG
>JAOUEU010000238.1 GCA_029858555.1 Candidatus Zixiibacteriota bacterium | reverse complement strand
TCAAACGTCTCGGACGCATGCTCCGGCACGGCATCACCACCTGTGAAGCCAAATCCGGCTATGGCCTCTCGACCGAATCCGAAATCAAACAACTCGAAATAATCCGTGGCCTCAATGAGCAACACCCCATCGACCTGATTCCTACCTTCCTGGGCGCGCACGAGGTTCCCGACGAATACCGCTCCCACCGCGACGAGTATGTCGAGCTGGTGATTCACGAGATGATTCCCGCCGTGGTCAAGGATAACCTGGCCGAGTTTTCCGACATCTTTTGCGAAGAGGGGGTCTTTGATATAGAGCAGTCGCGAAAGATTCAGACAGCGGCCTCCAGGACTGGGCTAAAGCTGAAATTCCATGCTGACGAGCTCAAATCGACCGGTGGCGCCGAACTGGCGGCATCGCTTGGGGCTGTCTCGGCCGACCACCTCGTCTACGTCTCCGACAACGGTATCAAGGCCCTGGCCCAAACCAAAACCGTCGCCGTCCTGCTGCCCGGGACCACTTTCTATCTGCGCGGAACGCAGTATGCCCCGGCCCGGAAAATGATCGAGGCGGGCGTCATCGTCGCACTCTCGACCGATTGCAACCCCGGCTCGAGTTACACCGAGTCCCTGCCATTGATTATCACCCTGGCGGCCTTGCAGATGCGACTCACGGCGGCCGAGGCGCTTTCCGCGGTCACCGTCAACGCCGCCTGTGCCGTCGACCGGGTCGGCGCCATTGGTCAGCTTGCCGCCGCAATGCAGGCCGACCTGGCCGTCTGGGACATGGCCGATTATCGTGAATTGCCCTATCACTACGGCGTTAACCTTGTTTCGAAGGTTATCAAGAAGGGCAAGGTGGTCGTAAACACCTGACTTACAGGGAACGTCCCTTGACTATGATGGTTAAAAAGTTGACGGCCTTTTGTTTGGTCTGCGCCGCGGCCGCGGTCCTGGCGGCTGCCTGCGGCGTGTATACCTTCAACCCGGCCGGTAAATCGGAGATCAAAACGATCGCCGTCGAGCGCTTTGAAAATAACACTGGCGAGTATGGCCTCGCCGACCGCATGGTCGATATCGTGATAGATGCCTTTATAGCCGATGGCAACATGAAAGTGGTGTCTGCCGACAAGGCCGATGCCGTCCTGTACGGTGTTCTGAAAGCTTACCAGCGTAAACCGTATACCTACGACCAGAATGACCAGGTCCAGGAATACCAGGTAGTTATGAATTTCGATATCACTCTGAAGAATCCCCGCGATGATTCCGAAATATGGAAAGAGACCATGAACCAGACCGGGATCTACGACGTTCTGAACGAAACCGAGGAAGATGGCCAGAACCGCGCTCTCGGCTTTCTGGTCGAATCGATAATTAACCGTACTACCAAGAGCTGGTGATGCCGGAGGCTGACTGATATTGCTTTGTTGGTAATGTGCTTCGTATAGTTTAAGTGAATGAAACAAACCGACCAGGGAAAATCTATGAATAACAAGACAACCGCTGTTTTGCTGCTGCCGTTGCTGCTGGCAGTCCTGACCTTTACAGCCGCAGCCTTTGGAAAAGAGATCAACGATAATGCCGGCACCAGTGCCTTCCCCTTTCTGAAGATAAATGTCGGCGCCCGGGCCGTCGCTATGGGCGGAGCCTTTACCGGGCTGGCCAACGACGAGTCGGCCCTGTACTACAATCCCGCCGGTATCGCATCTCTCGAAGATAACCGCTTCATCCTCGGTTACCTGAACTACTTCGAAGACATCCAGAGCGGCTTTGTCGGTTATATCCGCACCTACGGTGACAGGCGCTTTGCCAATCGCTATTTTCTCGGCTTCTACATCGACTACTTGAACTACGGCAACTTTGTCGAAACTGACCGCTTTGGCCAGACGCTCGGCGAGTTCAGCGGCGGCGACCTTCTCCTGGCTGTTTCCTTCGCCAAAAAGCAGGAAGATGATCTGATGTTCGGCGTCACCGCCAAGTTCATCTACGAAAAAGTGCACGATTTCTCCGCCACCGGTTTGGCCGCCGATTTTGGTGTCAAACACACTATCAAGGACGGGCGGCACTCGGTCGGACTGATGATCCAGAATCTCGGAACTCAGCTTTCGGCTCTGGGCAATGAAAAGTACAAACTGCCCCTCACCTTCCGCGCCGGCGGGTCCGTGCAGCCCACCGGTTTGCCTTTGCTGATCTCCGGCGACATCATCTTCCCGATCGATAACGACCTCGATTTTGCCCTCGGCGGCGAATACAACAACTTTAAACCGCTGTTTCTCAGGCTCGGCTACAACAGCTTCGGCTCCAACTACAAGGCTGCCGATTCCGACGACAACTGGGCCGGCCTTTCATTCGGAGTCGGTTTTGACATAAAGCAGGGAATGCAATTGTCATATTCGTATTCACCCGCCGCTGACCTGGGTGATATGCACAGGATAACATTAAACGGGAGGGCTAAATGGTAATGAAAAACGGACTGCTCGGCCATCTGTCCCTGGTGGTGCTTCTGGCTTTGCTGGTGATCTCCGGGTGCACCTCTTCCGGCCCGTCAGACCCGCGCGCCACCGTTATCGCCATGTTTGGCGCGATGGAGAAAAACGACAAGGCCGCCCTGGCGCACCTGCTCGATCTCGGCGCCCTCATGAGCAATGTCAACGAAGATTATGCGTTACAGACCGACAACCCCCGGATTATCACCAATCCCCAGCAGATTCTTGATGACCTCACCGGTGACGGTCTGACCAAGACGCGCTGGTTTGCCCTGCAACGCATTGTCAACCAGGCCGAGGTTACAGGTGAAACAGCCACCGTCCAGGTGACTTTCGTCGATAAGGCCAGTTCCACCGGTTACATGACCAAGTTTGGCCTGCACATCGCCAACGGCAAATGGAAAATATACAGCTTCAAAACGTTCCAGGAAGCCCCCTAAAGTCGGCTGTCGCGACCGGCCTGCTGTTTATTCTGCTGGTGTTCGCCGCCTGCGACGGCGATGGGCGGCAGGCCCGTGATTCCGGCGGGGCCGCTCAGGCTCCCTCGATAACTGTTGCCGAACTTCACGCCAAGGTCGCGTCCGGTGCTGATTTCTTTTTGCTGGATGTGCGGACCGGACCGGAATTCCTCGACGAGCGCCTGGCCTTCACCGATCTGAGAATCCCTTTCGACAGTGTGGCCGGCAAACTCGACCTTCTCCCCGAAGATAAGAATACGGTGATTTACAGTTTTTGCCGCGGTGGTCGCCGCAGTGCTATCTCCACCAACTATCTCAGATCTGTCGGCTACAGCCATGCCTTTAACGTAGCGGGTGGTATCATGGCCTGGAAAGAGGCGGGCTACAAGACCATCAGCGGTCAGTCCTCGTCAGAGTAATGTTGATCCGAAACATCTCTTCAAATAATTTCGCGCTGCCGTAAGTAACGACCGTATTGCAACTTAGGCACCTACGGTTCCACCGCTGCGCCGACTCCGGCTTTGGCCGGTCAAACCGGTTTGAATATAGCTCTGCCGGATTCGTCAAAAAAATGGATAAATGGTTACCTGTAACCGTCCAGAATATGAGGACCGAAAATTTTCGTTGTGTGCCGGGCGGCCAGTATTTATATTAGCTGTCTGATAGGCTGGACATATAGGAGATAGTGTTAAATGAAAAAGTTTACCGGGTTAGTGGCGGTTGTCGCCTTACTTGCATTCTTCGCCGGTTGTGCCGACGACATTGTTCTCGAAGAACCACCATCACTTAAGGGTGTCTACACCGGCAAATACATCGTCAAGCAGATCAGCACCTCGCAGTCCAAGGAAGAGAACATCCTCTGGCGTTTTGATGACCGGTCCTTCTTCATGGAACTCGACCCCGACAATTTCGGCGGCATTTGTTTCTGCCGTTGCTTCGGTGACTACGTCCTGGCCGAGGGTGTCAGGCTGAAAGTGATCGGTTTCCAGCCCGATGATGATATTAGCGACTGTACTTCGTGCAATGGCGCCGAGAACCCGGAAGGGACTTTCGTTCTGGACCAGTCGACCAGTACGCTGAAACTGACGCGTCAGGCAGGCGATACCCTCAAGCAACTGCTCCTGAACAAAGTGCCCGAATAACGCGCCTGATCAAAACAGATTTCTTAAAGACAGGCCTTCGGGCCTGTCTTTTTTTATATGGGGGATTTCCTCCGGCTGCGAACCGACCAAAAAAAATTTTCCCCAACCGCATTTTTGTCTGACAGCCTCTGACACCCCGCTGTCCGATAATAATGATAAGGGACAGCAGACGGTAACAGCAACAGCTTACGGGCGCTACGTGTCCGAAAACCGGGGCTGACAAGCTCTTGGCAAAAAGGGGTGATAAGAGGAGTTGTTCGCAGCAGCAACTCCTTTTTTTCGGTCCCGTCAGACACCCTATTTCGACGACCTCAAAATACACTGACATGCCCTGTCAGGAGCCAGCCCCATACTGATTTGCAGGGGCGGCGATAGTCGGCCCTGACCGATTCCGGTCCGGCCGCCTGCCAGACTGAGCAGCGGGGATCTGCTCCCACACGCAGGGCTACCCGAGGCCGGGCCGGAATAAGTTGTCTTTAACATGAGGGTGAACTGCTATGCTGGCAAAAGTGCTATCATCGGCGACGCTCGGTGTCAACGCCTACACGGTCGAAGTCGAGGCCGATATTCAACAGCAACTCCCGGCTTTCATCACGGTCGGTCTGCCCGATGGCGCTGTCCGCGAATCCAAGGAACGCGTCACTTCCGCCATCAAGAACTCCGACTTTGTCTTTCCCTCCAAAAAAGTCACCATCAACCTGGCCCCGGCGGACATCAAAAAGGAAGGCTCCGCTTTCGATTTGCCCATCGCCGTGGGCATCCTGGCCGCCACCGGTCAGATCCTGCGCGACCGCTGCGACGAGTTCGTAATGCTGGGTGAGTTGTCCCTTGACGGCGCCCTGCGGCCGGTGCCCGGGGTTCTGCCGATGGCCATGAATTTCGCCGGTCAGAACGGCCTTAAAGGCATAATCGTCCCGAAGGA
>JAOUEU010000237.1 GCA_029858555.1 Candidatus Zixiibacteriota bacterium | reverse complement strand
GCCGGCATCGGGCGTGTGCGGGGCCGGGCCGCCGGGCATGCCGAACAGGTAACTCACCATGTAGCACACATCCGAGATGTTGCCGCTCTTGCCGTCAGCATTGAAATCAGGCAACGATTTCGGCCAGAAACTTATGCTGTCGAACTGGTCGCCGAAAAGGTAGGTGAGAAGATGGGTCAAATCCGAGATATTGCCCTTGGAATCAAGATTCAAATCGCCCGGCACGAAGGTGCCGATATCGTGGTAGGGCATCAACTGGGCGGTGACGCGATAAGGCGTCAAGTAGTTCTGCCACAGGATTATCGCCTGCCCGGCGTTATTCATGTCGCACATCGAGTTGTCACCATAGTAGCAGGCGTTTCCGAGATTGTTGTTGATACGGTAATTTGGTCCAACAAGATTACCTTCGGGATCGATCTTCTGAGCATAGACATTGCGAGGGGTATACCCCCAGGGATTGAATCCAGGATAGTCGCGAGCGTCAGACCAGACCACAAGCACATTACCCGAATCATCGCAGTCAATCGAGGGCTGGATCCATTCGCCGTCACACATCCAGGTAGAGTCGGTGTCGGTTACACGCATGAGGTCATACTTGGGGGTGCCATCAGCGTTAAAACCGCGCATGTACACCTGTGACCAGCCGGCACAGTCCGACCAGGAATAGCCGAACCAAGCGATGTAGAAATCACCGTCGGCCTCCATGGCCAGATCCAAATGCGACGGCCCAAAGGCAAAACGCGAGGACCACTCGCCGCCGAGACTGTCGGCCTGCATGATATCGGTGCGGGGACTGCCGTCGGCATTATAGATGGCAAAAAACGTATAGTCGCTATTACCCGATATCCAGGCCACCACCAGGGAATTATCGTCGGCCAGGCCCATTCGCGGTTGTAACCGAACCCAGTTGTACTCCATGGCAGCCGGTAACTCGTATACCCCCAGCCGCCGACCAAGGCTGTCACCATCCGGATAGTAAAGACGCACATAAAGGCTATCATCGTTCGGATAGCCGACGTGATATGCACTCCAGACGGCGCCAATCACGCCGGCGCTGCTGACATCGCCCGAAGCAAGATATGGACCATCGCAGAACGTGTAAGGGATGTCACAGTCAAAACACACCGGATGGCCCAACTCGCTGCCATCTTTATCGAACCGGAAGGCCACTGTCCGAGAGTCTTGTGGATAGTTACTGCCCGGCACGAAGTTCGCTACTCCGGTAGTAGCCGTCTGCCCCCCCTCGTTGGTGTAGCAATGAATACGGCTCGTGACGCCCCAGATAGTATCGAGGCATAGCGTATCCGGCATGAAATTGTCTACGGGCAGAGCCTGGTCGCCGTACCTGTCAAAGCGGTTGAACTGGTAAAAGGAGAGCGCACCAGGATACAGAGAGGTGGAGTTTATCTGGGAGATATTGCCGACGCTGTCGAGGCTCACGTCGTTCCAAGCGTTGCGGTTGAAGCACTCGGTATTAAGGGTGTCGTAACAGATGAAATCGTTGCGGAAGACCAGGTCGTCGGCAGGGGCCGTCGACGACAGCAATACCAGAAACGCCAATGCAGGGATGACGACTATCGTATACCTTGCGAGTTTTTTATTCACTATCCGCCCTCCGGGATGTCATGATTGACAACATTATCAATATACCTCAAAATACGCACATGTCAATAGTTGTATAATTAGACCCGTTTTGGGACAATTACGCAGGCGAGGTTATTCTTCTTTTAGGGAAGTCGAGTCGGGGGGCACGAGGTTGCGGTTGAGGGAGGGTTCGTCAAGAGGTTGCATGTAAACGGGTGGTTCGTCGGTGGGGGGTTGACCGGAGGTGGATTCGCCGGAGCCGGGAATGAGTGGCAGGGGTTCACGGATGCCGGCATCGGGTGTATGCGGGGCGGGGCCACCCGGCATGCCGAACAGGTAACTCACCATGTAGCACACGTCCGAGATGTTGCCGCTCTTGCCATCACCATTGAAGTCGGCCAGGGATTGCGGCCAGAAGTTTATGCTGTCAGCCTGCCCGCCGAAAAGATAGGTGAGAAGATAGGTCAAATCTGAGATATTGCCCTTGAAATCGAGATTCAAGTCGCCCGGCACAAAGGTGCCAATGTCGTCGTATGGTATCAACTGGGCGCTAACCCGATAAGGCGTCGTTCCGTACCAGTTCTGCCATAGGATTATCGCCTGACCGGCGTTGTTCATGTCGCACATCGAGTTCTCACCGTACTGGCAGGTGTTTCCAGGATTGTTGTTGATACGGTAATTAGGGCCGACCAGACGGCCCTCCGGATCGATTTTCTGGGCATAAACGTTGCGAGGCGTGTTGCCAAAGGGATGGCGTCCGGGAAAATCGCGGGTGTCGGACCAGACCACCAGGACATTGCCCGAATCATCACAGTCGATCGAAGGCTGGATGTACTCGCCATTGCATATCCAGGTGGAATCAGTGTCGGTTATCCGCGTCAAATTGTACTTGGGCGTGCCGTCGGCGTTAAAACCGCGCAGGTAGATCTGCGCAAAACCGGCGCAGTCGGTAGGGGGGTGAGCAAAAATGGCTATATAGAAATCACCGTCGACCTCCATGGCCATATCCAGCCGAGACGGTCCCAGGGGAAGTTCGGACGTCCATTCACTGCCGACGCTGTCGGCCAGCATGATGTCCGTGCGGGGGCTGCCGTCCGCGTTAAACATGGCGAAAAGGGTCCGACCGCTCATATCGGATATCCAGGACACGACAAAAGAGCTGTCGTCGGCCACACCTATCCGAACCATCTCTCTCGCATGCGAGGGGTCAACAGGCGCCGGCAAGTCGTAGACAGATATCCGCGGACCAACGCTGTCACTGGCGGGATAGTAAAGACGGGCGTAAAGACTGTCGCTGTATTTTGGATAAAGCCCCATCGTGTTCCACACTGTGCCGATAATGCCGGTGCTGTTTATGTCACCTGTTGCCACGTACGGGCCGAAACTATAAGCGTAAGGAATGTCGCAGTCAATACAGAAGGGGTGGTCTAACACATAGCCGTATTTATTGAACCGGAATGCTGCCACCTTCCCCGCAGAAGCGGGTTGTAAACGGACCTCTCCCGGCACCGCCGTCAGGCCATCCTCGTTGGTATAGCAGAGAACACGAGAATCGACAGTCCAGATGCTATCGAAACTGGCAGTGTCCGGCATGAAGTAGGTCACAGGCAGGACCTGGTTGCCGTATTTGTCAAAACGGTTATACTGGTAAAACTTCTCCGATTCCCACGGAGTTATCGGAACAGATGTGCGGTTTATCTGGGAAATGTTTCCCTCTCTGTCGAGGCTTACATCAATCCAGGAATTGCGGTCAAACCGCTCGGTATTGAGTGTGTCATAACAGATGAAATCGTTACGGAAGACCAGGTCATCGGCACGGATGCTCGACGAAAACAAGGTTAGAGTCACCAATGCAGCTATAACAGCTATCATGTAGCTGGCGAGTTTTCTATACACTATCCGCCCTCCGGGATGTCATGATTGACAACATTATCAATATACCTCAAATCTCACATATGTCAATAGTTGTATAATTAGACCCGTTTTGGGACCAGAGCCATTTCCATCTGCCGCGACTGCGGCGGTCGGGCAGCCTCTATTCTTCGCGAGTGCGGGTTGGTCATCCCCGCACTCGATTATTAAAATTCGCGTCAGTTCTTACCTGTCACTTGAGCAGAATCATCTTCTTCGATTGCTCAAAACCATCGGCGCGGAGGCGATAGAAATAGACACCACTGGCAATTGGTTTGCCGGCCTCGTTGTCGCCGTTCCAGACAACTTCATGGTTGCCGGCCTCTATCGGTCCGTCATAAAGCGTCCTGACTTCCTGGCCCAGGAGGTTAAATACCGTCAGTGAGATAGGCCCTGCAGTAGGGATCGATAACTGGATGGTTGTGGACGGATTGAAGGGATTCGGGTAGTTGTCGCCCAGAGCGTAGCGGTCGGGAATAAGATCGGTGCTTTTGAGGGTTTTGTAATAGCCATGGGATTTCAGGAAGAACTTGCGGGTGAAGCCGTCAGGCGGAGCGCTTTCTGGGACCGCAAACTTAAGGGCCACTTTTTCACCGGGGGCAATCGTGACAACATCGGCGTCGGTGCTTATCAGTTCCGCCGGTATTTTCCCGGCTGACGAGTGCACGGCCGAATAGGGACTGAGGCGGTATTCGGTATAGTCGCCGTCGTTGCCCACATAGAGGGCCTGCAGGTCGGCCTTGTAGGTTGTCTTCCAGGTAATCCTGACCCGGAAAGTCTCCCCGAGTTGGGCCTGACTGGGGTCGAAGTGCCAGCGGCTGTTTTCGGTCCGGAATTCGCGCGGGGGAATACCTCCGAGATAGTGCCAGTTGCCATCGACATCCTCAATCTCGGCGAAGAGATTGTCGCCCCAGCCGCCGGTGGTCTCCACCGTGACCAACTTTTTCGGGCCGGGATCAGGAGGAGTGCCGCCGAGGGCAAAGGCACGTTCGGACGGGTAGCCCTTACCCCTGTCAAAGTTAGGGTTGGGGTAGGTGAGTATCATCGAGCCGGGATAGTCGACATCCATCCATATCTCGTCAAGTTTGCCGATATATGGCATGAGGTTTCTTCCCCACCTGTCAACCGCAGAAAGCGGCCCAATGGTCTGCTCTGTCACGAACACGTCACCCCGGTTGGAAATCCCAGCCTTCGAGTCGCGCGGATGATCGACCACAATGAGTTCCACCTGGTCTAAGAAAGTCGTTTCCTTTTCATATTCGCGGATTTCTATTGGATAGAAGCCGGTCTGCTCAGCAACCCCAAACTTTAATGGGTAGAAGTCATCGGCGGGTTCCGGACTGATTTTGCCCTGGGAATGCGTCAGGATAGTGTTTTCAAGCATGTACCCGGAGCCATCCCATGTATAGAGCATCGGGCAGCCGCCGGGGGGACTCGATTGTTGTTGAACAGTGATACTCCCGTCTTCGAGATCGAGCGCACCATAGTACACTATATCATTGATCACGGCGTCAACTGCAAACAGAGTATCT
>JAOUEU010000022.1 GCA_029858555.1 Candidatus Zixiibacteriota bacterium | reverse complement strand
CGGCGTTGATGGCAATCACTCCGGCCGCGACGTGGTCGGGATGTGACTGGCGACGGCCGTGCCCGACATGGGGGTAGGGAGCCAGAACGATTTTCGGCCGAGTGCGCCGAATGATGGCGGCCAGGGCCAGACGATGGTCGTAACTGTCTTCCAGCCTGGTATCCCCCCAGTCGAACCTTTCCAGAATGTCCGCTCCAAGGATTTCAGCAGCCCGCTCTACTTCCCGCGAGCGGATCTCGGCAGTACCGCCGGTGCCCATTTCCCCCAGGGTCAGGATGACCAGACCGCATCGGCAGCCACGTCTGGAAAGGTCGATCAGCACGCCTCCGCTGCCGACCTCGACATCGTCGGGGTGAGCGCCGACCGAAATCAAGTCGTAGTGCTGGCTGTTATCGCTCATTTGCATCATTCATATTCCTGGTGGCATTAAAAAACCCGGGAGAAGATATGTTCTCCCGGGTTGAACGCGCAACTTAATAATCAGTCCTTGAAGCTCTCCGAGTGGTGTTTCAGCATGTCATGGAGAAGGTCATACAGATACTGGTCTCCGGTAGCGGCGTTGCCATCATAGCCAGTATACTCCCTGACCTGGACCGGGTACTGCTGCCGAAGGGTGCTGATCCAACAGGCAGTCTGGTCGTAGAAATTCCAGGGGGCATCCCGAGAGGTGCCGACCCAGATGTTGACACCGGCCAGTTCGTTCGAGAGCATATTCTCCAGGTTGTCATCCAGCCACATGTTCCAGATAACCGGGTAAGGAGCACCCGCATTGTCGAAGGGCATGTGGAAATCGAAATCATGGCCGTCGCCGGCCCCGATGATGCTGTCGACCAGCGTCGTCGAGTCAGTGATGATCTCTCTTGATACGATAGCGATGTCTATATACCAGCGGCCGCTAAAATCGAGCCTGTGCGTTGAGTCCCATACAATAAGCGTATCGTGCGGCGAGAAAGCAAGGGCCCCGCCAATAAAGAAATGGGCCAGGTCGGTGGTGCTGTCGAACCTGCTGAAAGCATTGGCCTCGCCCAGCAAACCCTGCTCATTAAGGGCGTCGGGGAAGAGGTCAATCAGTCCGTTGCCGTGAGCGCCGCCGTCGCCGTCAAAGTCGAGCGGTCCGTCGGTAACCGAGATGGAACGGAACTGACCCGGATTGAGAATCGCCGCCCGGAAAGCACCATAGGCGCCTTGGCCGACGCCGCCAATGCCGCGCTTGTCGGGTGAGTCAATCAGGAAGGGCAGACGGGAGTAAAGGAAATCAAGCAGGGTGCCGCCGATCAACTGGTCGTATTTGCCGGCTCCGAGGCGGGTTGTGTCGCCCGCATACCAGTAGCCTCCGAAAACCTTGTCATTGGGCACGCAGGCAATGGCCATCGGCTCTATCTCGCCGGAGGCAATCATCTCGTTGGCGATCTCCCTGAGGCCGTGATTGAAATAGAAATTGTGGTCCCCACCCTGCGGAGCCAGCAGGACCAGCAGCGGTATCGGCTTGGGAGTGGCGCCGCCCTGTATCGGCGTGATGGCTACCTCGGGAATATACACCCTCATGAAGAACTGCTGGAATTCGTTCATTATCTGCAGAACAAACTCGTCAAAGAAGATGTGGTCCGTGACCAGTATCTCCCCGCCCGACGTCGGGCGATCGGCGCTATTGGTGCCGCGATCGGAACATCCCGACACCAGGCATGCAGTCAGAGCCAGAACCCAAAACAGTATCTTGATGTACTTTGTCATCTTTGCTCTCCTTAGAACCGGTAGTTAAACGACAAGAGGGTTTCGAAAGTATCGGCCTTGTAGTCACCGGGGAAGTTATCTACCAGCCCGTCGTTGTTAACATCGGTTAACGACTCAATCGTCAGATCCGGAGCGTGGATGTAAGTCTGGACAAAACCCAGATCCCACTGGTTGATATGGAGTGTAAAGCCACCGTTTATCGAATATTTGTCTCCGGTATCGACAAAATGCGGAGTGAACAGTCCGTCATCCTGAATCGGCGACTGATCGATGGAACTGCCGGCCATCAGAGTCAGGTAATCGTTGTACCGGTAGCTGGCGCCAAGCATCACCTTCCCGGCGTCCTTCCAGTCGGTCAGGACGGTCATGTCCCGGATAAAGAATGTCCGCGAGAAGAGCGATGTGTCGGCAGATCCGGTCAACCCCTTATCGTTACTATATTTAAACTCGAGATTCTCAAAGCTCGACCACAAGGTGTACTCGGCGTCGAGAGCCACCACAAGTTTCTCGGAGAAAGTATATGCCAGTCCGAAGCCAAAAGATGCCGGCAGGGCCAGCTTGGTCTCAAAATCGGCTTTGTACTCGACTTTCTCCCCGGCCGTGAAAAGGTAACCCACACTTCCCTCCGGGAACGGCGTGAATGGCAGCTTGGGCATATAGAATATCTGGTTGGCCTCACCCTTGATAGTGATATCAGCGGGGATGTGCGCTGTCGCGGCGAAATTGAGTTTGTCATTGGCCTTCAACAGGAAGCCCGTCCGAAATCCCAAACCCCAGCCGCGGCCGTCGTTATTGGACCAGTGCGGGATTTTGTCAAAAGGACGATCGTCGAAAGGGTCGGCCATGGGGTTATCGTGGAGAAGCAAATTATTGAAAATCAGGTCGCCGCGTAAAATCTCCAGGCCAAGCCCCACCGACAGTTTGTCCTCCATAAACTCGCGGGAAACCGTCAGCTGGAAAGCTGCCACGTCAAGGTCGGTGCGATACTGATCACTGGGCAGACCCAGATCGGCGTTATAGGCGCTGGGCAGGTCATAGAGCGTCCAGGACACATTGTAATCAAAAGGCTGGTAAGCCGATAATCCGAAGACAGTCTCCCCCCATATGGGCAACCGAGCAATAAAGCCTGCCGAAGGGCTGGAGAGTATTTCGTGGTCGTTATAGTTGGTGCGGTCGTTAAAGATACCGGTTTCGTAGACGCCACCCCATCTGTAGTCAGGGATAATTTCATGGCGTGGATGCAGCATGCTCAGGCTGGCGCCGAGTTGATTATCGTTGACGAAAGCGTAACCGGCCGGGTTGTAGTAGGCCGCCGTCCAATCGTCGGCGATGGCCCGGAAGGCTCCGCCCATGGCTCTCGCTCTTGTGCCGACACTGGTAATCTCATAACCACCGGCACTCAGGGTCGGCGAGATCAGGGCAAAGATGGTTAGCAAACTAATCGAGAACTTGACAATCCGCATTCTTGTCTCCACAATTTATCAAAAACAGCGTTTATCCAAACATTCTCAGGTTTTCCGGAAGGCTTGGGGCAAGGCGATTTGAAAGGTGTCGCCGTTATCTTCTATGTTTATCAGCGCCAAGACACTCCAGTATGGTATTAGACACCCAAAAATAGACGGTCAAGTTACAAAATGGCTCCCTCATTGTCAAGGGGTAGCGGCTTCTTTTTTCAGTCACTTCAGGCTAAACGAACCGTGCCACATAGGGTTACTTACCACGTTGATTAATGACGAATAAGACCGGTCGAGTGTGAAGAAATTGTTGGTCTGGTGGGGAGCATAACTTAACAAAATTGAAATGACTTGATACAATTCATCTTATGTGGCCTGTTATTTTGCCGGCTCAGATTTCACGGGGTGATTTTGTTTCACCAGTCGGCTGTATTTGAGCGTGACTTCTGGAAAAATATTCCTTCTCGACTGGAAGCGATTTCAAAATCGTCGCTGCCGGTCGCAGCCTGCACGTCGCTTGCCTCTGCTAATCCATTGTAGGCCAGTCCGTTTCCTGATAGCATCCGCATTGGCACTTGCCTTGCTTTGCGTTACACGCGAACAAACCCATGCTCGTGCGAGCGGGTGACAGAAAAGAAGTACCATAGGAAGGTAGAAATGTCAAGAAGGGTTCTCATCTGGTTGTTGCTCGTCATCGTACTGGTGTCGCTGAACTGGTTCAGATCAGCCAAAGCTCAGACATCGGAGAACTTGACGGACGACGAAAAGCGACTCCTGCTGGAGAAGTATAGAGACCGAAGCTCCGGGGAAGCAGACGCGGCTTTTTATCAAACGCCCGATCTCTACGGGGGGGTTGATAAGGATTTTCCCGACTTGGATTCTCGCCGGTCGGCAGTTCTGCCCACTGATAATCCGAACACACATCGAACGAAGAGTGATGCCCGGTCAGCGCCGGTCGAGGGCCTGGTGGATTTCAAAGTCTTGCGTCCGTTCGGCGTGGACCTCTTTGACGGGCAGCAGGACATGGCGCCCCCCATCGATATCGCCTCGGCCGATGATTATGTTCTCGGGCCGGGGGACAATGTGCTGATCTACCTGTGGGGCAGAGTGGAAAAAGAATACAATCTTACCCTTGATCGAGAGGGAAAGGTATTTATACCGCGAGTAGGGGAGGTCGTCGGCTGGGGTCTGAGCCTCGAGCAGTTTTCGGCCAGAGTCAAGAAGCAACTCTCAAAGGCATACTCGGAATTCGACCTGACCGTCTCGCTGGGCAAAATCCGCTCGATCAGGGTTTTCGTCACCGGGGAAGTGCGCTTCCCGGGGGCCTATACGGTTTCGTCGCTTACTTCGTTGTTCAACATTCTGCACAGTGCCGGGGGCCCGAACGACCGGGGTTCCATGCGGGATATTAGACTGGTGCGCAACGGTGAGATCGTCGCGACGACTGACCTGTATGATTTTTTGCTCAAGGGTGACAACTCGACTGATATCAGGCTGAATACGGGCGATCTTGTTTTCGTTCCGGTGGCCGGTCCGAGAGTGGCCATCAGGGGTGAGATAAACCGGCCGGCCGTGTATGAGTTGAAGGGCGGTCAGACAGCCTCCGAGCTTCTGGCGCTGGCCGGAAATCCGACCCCCGCCGCCCACCTTGACCGGGTTATGCTGGAGCGTATCGCCGGCAAGCAGGAATGGGAAGTTCTGGATCTCGATCTGTCCGCGCACAGCACCGGCACCGGTCACGTGAACCTGATGGATGGTGATCGTCTTACTGTCTATTCAGTATTTGATGCCAGGACCAATTCGGCAGCCGTGTTCGGCAAGGTGAAGCATCCCGGGTACTACGAACGCAGTGACTCCACGTGCATCTCCGATTTGATCCGACAGGCGCAACTGCAACCCTATGACGTGTATTTTGAGCGGGCCAACCTGTATCGGCGCTATCACGACGGGCGGTCGGAAGTGATTCCCATCGATCTGAGTCGGATTCTGGCGGGCGACCAGGAGGCTGACCTGCTGTTGATGGATCGCGACTCCGTCCACGTCTATTCCATAGATGAAATTGAGTGGGACAAATATGTTTACATAGAAGGGGAAGTGAAGAGACCGGGTGCCTATCTGTTGTATGAAAACATGACAGCTCAGGATCTGGTATTTTTGGCCGGATCGTACACCAGGGGTGCTTATAAACATCGGGCGGAGGTTGCGAGGCTGGATTCAACCGGAGAAGTGACACTGGTGGATCTGGCCCTGACCGATGAGCGGTCCCTAAAATACCTTCTTGATGAAGACGATCACGTCTATGTCAGACGTCTCCCGGAGTGGGAGCGCGAGCGCTCCGTAAGAATTGACGGCGAAGTGATGTATCCCGGGCGCTATACGTTGGCAAACCGGGACGAAACTCTCTACGATCTGCTGTGCCGGGCGGGCGGGTTTACGCGGAATTCTTTCCCGAGAGGACTGGTTTTCAAACGCCGCACCATCCAGGACAACCTGTCACGTCTAAACGTCCCGGATCTTCTCGATAAGACGCAACCGCTGGTGGAGGATACTCTGGGAAACATCAAGCGCGAGGAGTTGTTCGCTTTCGACCTGGCGGACATGAATCGCATTATCATTGATGTTGAACAAATTCTCAAAACCGAAGGCCGCCAGGGAGACATCGTCCTGGAGCCGGGCGACCACATCACCGTACCCTCGATCCCTTCAGGAATTTCGGTCATGGGGGCGGTGGGAGCCAACGGCACACTCAAGTATATGGAAGACCGAAGCGTCCATGACTACATTAAACGGGCAGGCAATTTCACCCATCTGGCCGACAAGAAAAACACGCGTTTGATAAGGGCCGATGGAGAGGTTACTTCTCGCGGCAGTACCCTGCGAAAGAAGGTCGAACTGGGTGATTTGATAATAGTCCCGACCAAAATCGATAAACAGCACAACTGGCTGGGAGTGATCACGACCGCTCTGACAGCCACCACCGGCGCGCTGACTTCGATTTATATAGTCAGCAAACTCTGAGAAGGCAAAAACTCTCATTTTCTTTTCTTACCTTCCTATGGCCGCCCGAGCAACATTGGTTGGCGGGCGGCCGAAGTTTGATGGGAATTTTTTGAGCCACGTACGGGAAAAAGTTGCCCAAAGAGCTTCAATCTGAAGACCGCCCCGAGCCGTCTCGAGCGACGGCTGTCGCCACTAATGCATTGTCCCCCAATCGATTGACCGCTGTTGTGCAAAAAGTAAACAGTTCGGCACCAACCTTGCAAATCCTCTTCATAGACAGACATGGAAGTTTGGAAAAGGAAGGATGGGAAAAGACAATGGATCGTCAGTTCTTGTGGCTTGAAAATCAAAAATCGAAATCATCGAAAAGAGCAAAAACCAAAAATGACCGAAAGGTGATAAAACCCAAGGGCTTTTTCTCCTTTCTGGCCAGCATGTTGAAGCTGAGAATCTTCTACACGGCTGAAAGGCCTCGCTATGATCCCTACAAGTACAACTGACATTGAGGCGATCGGCGACCCGACTGAATTTCTGTCCGGAAAGTTGATGGTCGACCGTGATATGCTCATGCTCTTTGCCGACGGGAATGCCTTTCTCGTCGAATTGCTGAAACTGTTTTACAGACCGGCCTGCCGTCTTGTCAGCGCCGGGCTGATGACTCCTGAGGTGCAAATTGCCGCCGACCGAGCCGACCTAACTCCGGTCGAGGTGATCTCGGAGTCCCCGTTCCTGGGCAATACCGCAGAGGTTCTCAAGGCCGCAGGATCCACGCACGATATTATTTACGTCGCCAACCCCAACCGCTTGACGGGCATGAGCTTTTCTCTGGGTGACCTGGAGAAAATGTCCCGCGCGGTACCCGACGGATTGATAATTATCGACGAATATTACGTGGACCACACGCGGATAACGGCGCTGCCGCTACTGGACCTGTTTAGCAACGTGGTGATACTGAGATCATTTGCGAGTTCCGGCGGTCTGAAGTGCTCCGACGCCGGCTATGCGATCACCGGTCCCGAGCGATGCCGCCTTCTCAAGACAGCCGCCCCGACGCCGGGAATTCCGACGACCCTGCGCAAAAGCATCCTGGCAGCGCTTATCCACGATCAGGAGCTGACGCGTGATCTTCGTGAGATACACGATGAGTCGCTGCATATGGCAACCGAACTCAATCGTCTGGGCCTTCAGAGTCGCATTTGTGCCACGGACTGGTTGCTTATGCGAGTGCAGGATACCAAAGCGGCGGGCAATTTTCTGGCGCGTCACGGGGTAAGAGTGGAGAACCTGGACGGCTACCCGGGACTGAGCCACTATATCCGGTACCGCATCCGGCCGCATCTGAATAACGATCCGTTGATTGAGGCTTTCAAGAAGATGCCGCCGGCCTTTTACCGTATGAAGTCACTCGACCTCCGGGCCCAGGCCCTGCGCCTCGCACGCCACGATGCCGATGAAGAGATGGGCCGCCTCCGTTTTCGTGATACGGCGAAGGAAACTCCCGGCGCGGGGAAATCGAGAGAAATCGCAAAGCGTAACTGAAGAGCCGATGAAGGTTTTGGACTAAACGCACGCGAGGCAACAGAGCTAAAAAAAAACCGGCAGGTGATAAAGGCAGCGGAATGTATCGGCACCCGGTAAAGAATTTAGATGAACGAGTCGGTAGATCGCACAGAGCCCGGCAGTGGCGACAGCCCGGAAATGAGAGTGTCACTGTAAGGTATGAAGCTGATATGGACCTGAGGGGATGCGCAGGAGACAAAGACTCACGACCATCACCGAAGAAGTTCCCAATGAGAGGTCAACAAGCCAGATGCGCACCGATTAACACCTCGTTCATATGACCGAATCTGCAACGAGCAGCGACAGCTTATGCACAAGATATCAAAACGGATTTTACTGCACCTATCGGGACAGGCCGGAGTAATCGGCCTGTCGGCCCTGATACTGCTTGTTGTTATGTGCCTCGCCGGTTACACCGGTGCAGTTGTTTATGAGATGATTGCACTGCTGACCCTGGTTCGTATCGGTTACTACCTGACGCGCGGACCGGCTCCGGTGTTGACCGCCATCTTCGTTCGCAAGCGTCTAAAGAAAGTCCTGAACGAAGAAAGCCGGGTGGCCATCGCTTTCGTGGCCGCCTGCTATGTTTTGCAGTGGCCGGTCGGTCGCAAAGCCATCATCATGTTCCTGACGGTCAATTTCATCGTACAGATGGCCACGCTCTTTTTAGCCCGTACCGGTCGGCGCGCGCTGGTCCGGCGGGCTCGTGAGGGATGGAATGCGGATTTCGCCAAGCAGGTCGTGATTGTCGGCACCGGCGCCAAGGGGTGCGAGGTAGCTGACATGATTCTTCGCTCACCGGAACTGGACACGCTTCTGGCCGGTTTTCTCGACTACCATCGACGGGAGCTGTGGCGTTACCGTGATATTCCGCTGCTGGGCCATCCCGACATTCTGCCGAAACTGGCATCCAGCCGGCAGGTCGACGCCCTCATTGTGGCCGTTGATCCGGAGGACATGGCCAGGACGCGGACTCTTTTTGAAACAGCGGAGAAAATGGGCGTAACGGTGTGTCTGTTGCCCAACGTATACAACGCGGAAATCGCCAGGGCCCGGCCGGGATACATAAACGGCACGCCGGTGGTGGTCTACCGGGCTGTTCCGGACGGACAGACAGCCCGCGCGGTCAAGTGGATGATCGACAAAGTGGGCGCCCTGGCCGGCCTGATTCTGGCCCTGCCGCTTATACTCATCACGGCGGTTGCCATCAAGCTCGAGAGCAGGGGCCCGGTTTTGTTCAAACAGGTTCGCCTTGGTCTGAACGGCAAAACCTTTCATCTGTACAAATTCCGCACTATGTGTGACGGCGCCGAGACACAGAAAGACTGCCTGCGCGCCATGAACGAGATGTCCGGACCGGTATTCAAAATCAAGGACGACCCGCGCGTTACACCTGTGGGACGACTGCTGCGAAAGTACTCCATCGACGAACTGCCGCAGTTCCTCAATGTGTTGAAAGGGGAAATGTCTCTGGTGGGGCCGCGGCCGCCGCTCCCGAAAGAAGTGGCCCAGTACGAACCATGGCAGCATCGCAAACTGTCAGTAAAGCCCGGCGTTACCTGTCTCTGGCAGGTTAACGGGCGAAACGAAATCGACTTCGACGACTGGATGCGTCTCGATCTCGAGTATATCGATAACTGGTCCCTCTGGCTGGACACGAAATTGCTCGCCAGGACAATTCCGGCGGTCATCAAAAGCCGGGGGGCCTCATAAGCCGTCGCAGGATGCTATGCTGAAAAAACTCAACCTCAAGAAGATTCTCTGGATCATCATTTTTCTGTTGTTCCCCGGCACCCTGCCGGCAGGCGGGGTGCTTCCGGTCGGCCGGATGGAATACGATTTTGTCTACGACCGACTGGAGCGGGTCGAGGCTCTTTCACTCGACCGCTTCGATTACCAGCTGGGCCCCTACCGTTTGGACCGGGAGGCGTTTCGATGGGGGCCCTTTGAATCGCTGAGGGAGATCCCCGGGCGCAGCCTTGGCCTGTTTGCCTTTGTCAGCGAAGATTTCCGCTCGGCCAAAGAAGCTTCGGCGCATGGATGGGAAGCGTTCCGCGGCGGCATAGTCGCCAGACCGCATGAAAGGGTTTTCGTCTACGGCAATTTTCTGCTGGACGAGTGCAGGGCTGACGACCCCGCTTACACGGGCAAGAAATGGCGCGGGCTGGCCGGCGGCGTCGAGAGCGCTTTTATGCACGTCCGTTTCGGCATGCTCGAAGGGATGCTGGGGCGATTCGCCTCGTTCTGGGGACCCCGCCACTCGCTGGTGCTTTCACCGGGAGCCTCGATGGATGGGTTTGCCTACACGATTCGCTGGGGACGACTGAGCCTGTCCTATCGCCTGGCGCGGCTGGACGGCCTGAACCCCGACACCGACAGTGTCGACCAGTTCGAGAACCGCTACTTCGCCGGGCACCGGCTGGACGTACATATCAGCAAAAGAGTGCGCCTGGGGGTTTTTGAAACGATGATCTTCGGTGGACCGGGCCGGCAGATTGATCTGTATTACCTGAACCCCATCATCTTCTTCCACAGTTCCCAGATCAACGAAGGCATGAACGACAACACCTTCCTGGGCTTCGATTTTTCGGTCAAGCCCAGAGAGGGATGCAATATCTATGGTCAGTTACTGGTGGACGATTTCCAGGTGGACAGCCGGGAACCGGGCGATAAGGAACCGGACCAGTATGGCATCCTTGCTGGCGCGTACGTCGCCGACGTCCTGCCGTCCTTCGATATGAAAGCGGAATACACCCGTGTGACCAACTGGTCTTTTAACCAGGCCCTCCAGCGCAACCGATATCTCTACGAAGGCAGCCTGATAGGCGGCGCCCTCGGCAATGATTATGATCAGACACGCTTCTGGTTTATCAAATGGTTCGGCGACGACATGGCGGCATCGCTCAGCCTGTCGTATGTACGTCAGGGCGAAGGGGAGGTCACCGAAGAATTCACGCAGCCGTGGCTGTTGGCGACGGGCGCCTACAGTGAAGAGTTCCCAACCGGCGTGGTCGAGAAAACTTTCACGGCCTCGATGAGTCTCCAGGGCTTTGTCGAAAATCACTTCTTTTTCAGCCTCGAAGCGGGAGCGGATTGGCACAGAAACTATCGGCATATCTCAGGCGACAGCCGCACCCTGCCCTTTATCCACCTTAAATTGTCATCTTTCATCACGTCCTTTGTCGACATTGAATAGCAGGCTCGAGTGAAAGCGAGTCCTCGGCGGACACCGGTGTGCCCGTCCACTTTCTTTTTCATTCAAAGAATCCACTTGATTGCCCTGCCGGCGGAGGCGTATTTTGCATGAAAGTCATCATCTGTATCAGCAAAGGAGTCCTGGATGCAACTTCCCGAATATGTTACACGCGACGAGGTGAAAAGAGTCTGCCGGGAACTTAATATCAGGGACTGGACCGCCCTAGACAACACGGCCGTGCTGATGGACGACGCCCGCGCGATTCTGGCGGAGCTGGACGTCGGCGGGATGAAGGTCGACCCCGAAGAGTTTCGCCGCGGGCTCGAGGTGGAACTCGAGCACGGCACCATGTTTGCCGCAGCCAATGTGACCAACAACCATCCGATCCTGACCGGTAAAATCGTCCTGGCGCATTTCAAGGAATCACTCGACTACTACCGGCGTCTGGATGTCGCCGAGTTGGAGGGTGACCTGCTCAAAGCCCTGGTGGCCGGAAAACAGGAGAAACTGGCGGCGCTTTACAAACGGCTCATCGCGGCCAGACAGGCCGTCAGTAAGACGGAATCCGAGCAGACCGTCGGATTATAGCCGCTTCTTCTTCGAAAACAAAGGAGGGATGAACGTATGGATGCCATCGAAGCCATTCACACGCGGCGCAGCATTCGCAAGTTCACCGACCGGCCCGTCGCACCCGAAATGATAGAGAAGCTGCTGCGGGCGGCCATGGCGGCGCCGTCGGCGAACAACCAGCAGCCCTGGCAGTTTGTGGTTATCGACGATCGGGCAATCCTCGACAGAGTGCCTGATGTCCACCCCTATGCCGCCATGTGCCGGCAGGCCCCGGTGTCGGTGTTGGTCTGCGGCGATAAAAATCTCGATGAAGACTGCGGGTTCTGGGTTCAGGATTGCTCGGCGGCCACCCAGAACCTCCTGCTGGCGGCGCATGCACTGGGGCTGGCGGCAGTGTGGACCGGGTTCTACCCAATCGAGGAGCGAGTCGTCGGCATGCGCAAACTTCTGGGTCTGCCGGAGAACATTATCCCGCTGGCCCTGGTGCCCATAGGCTACGGTGCGGAGAAAAAACCCCGCGAGGACCGCTACCGCCCCGACCGCGTGCATCATAACGGGTGGTAGGGCCAATCACGAGGCAACTCTGGTGTCTGCCTGTTGCCCCGGCTTCTTAATCCCCCAGTATTGACAAGTGTATCCAGCTTGGTATATTTGGGCAGGGTGGAGACCGAGCCAAATCTGGTAGCCTGATTATGCCCAAAGACTCATTGGCCTTCGCAGCAGTGAGCTAAACTGATTGGAGTTATGCCGGGGGGACGCGCAGGTGCGCCGGCCCGGACGTGCTACGTGATTCTCCCGGAGCAGGGATAAGTTGAGTGAGGAGGTTTTCTATGAAGGCGGTTATCTTAATTATCCTGGCCGCGATGACGTTTACCCTGGTGGGGTGTGAGCGCGACGGCGGCATGCAGCCGAATCTTGAGAGTGCGAAAGCGGAGATTCGCGGTCATGATTCTCCGGCTCAACCGGCCAGCGTCTCACTCGAGGCGTTCTCGGCGGACGTTTTCGTAACGTGCGATGTCTGTAAGATATGGTATATCGGAGACATTAAGATGGTTTGGGTGACTGTCCGCTATATCAGCACTGGTGCACCCGTAAATGCGGCGGCGGTTAGTCTCAAGATCAAAAGGTCGGGTAACGGCATAATTGCGGCATATGGTCCTGCTTACTCCGACCCATCAGGGAGAGTCCTGTTTTTAGTAGATGTCGATGGGGCGAGCCTGTCTCCCGGTTTATATGAGCTATACGCTATTGCCACCATTGGCGAGACCGAGGTCCCCTCCGATGAGTATCCGGTTTCGATAAACAACGTACCTGAAGGGACCGTTAACGTGGGGCTCGATGTCCCCGAAATCTGGCATGTCGGTGATATGGTTTCTATGAGGGTTTTTGTTTGGGTACAGAAGAATGATGGAACCTGGTCTTCTGTCCAGTGCGCTGAAGTCGGCCTTAGAATTGGAAGAGATGGTGATGTTTACACCACACTGCTCGGACCTGATTACACAGACATCCTGGGCTATGCCTGGTTCGATCTGAGGGTAGTGGGGGACAAATTAACATCCGGCAAGTATCGAGTATCCGCGTTTGCTAGAGTCGGGGATATCCTGACGACTTCCTACGATTCCTACTTCTGGATAGAGGAAGCTGTTCCGGTACAGCCAAACATCCACCCTAAGAAAAAGCCGGCGGCGAGGAAAGCCAAGAAGCCAACACCTAGAACAAAAAAGTAGTCGCACTTCGATAGGGGGAAGCGCCTTTTTATCACGCGCTGAAAGCGTATTTCATTATCCAGCGGTGCCTAATGATCTTGACGGTGCCCCCCTAGAACCTCAGAATAAACACCGTCTTCTCGCCGGGGATGGATTGGACGGAGATGCTGCCCTTGTGCAGGCGCATAATCTGGCGCGACAGGCTCAGACCGATGCCGGAGCCTTCCTTGCGCGTGGTATAAAAAGGGGTGAATATCTTTTCTTTGACATCATCCTCGATGCCCGGCCCGTTGTCGGTGACGGTAATCACCACCCGTCCGCGCTCGTTGAGATTCGCACTGAGCGCGATCTTCCCGCGCGGTGTTTCGGTCAGCGCCTGGATGGCGTTGAGCACGAGGTTGATCAGCACCTGCTCGACCAGCCCCCGATCGGCGGTGACCTCGAGTGTCTCCGGGTCGACGGTGATGGTGGTCTCGATGCCGGCGCTGGTAAGCTGACCCTTCATCAGTTGCACCACCTTGTCCAGCAGTTCGGCGACCGGAACGATTTTGAAATCCGGCTTGGGGATGCGGGTGAGGTTGCGGTAGGCGTCGATAAACCGCAACAGCCCCTGGCTGCGTTTCTCGATGGTGGCCGAGGCCTGGTGGATATCCTCGCGCGTCTCGGGGCTTATCTGCACATTACCGGCCGTATCCATGTTGGCGCCGGATTGGCTGATAAGATTGTCCACGGTTGAGGCCAGCGATGCGATGGGCGTCACCGAGTTCATGATTTCGTGGGTCAGTACGCGTATCAGCTTCTGCCAGGCATCCATCTCCTGCTCGGCCAACTCGGACCCGATATCCTGCATAGACACCAGCTTGATGGCGCGGTCGCGTAGCTTGAACTCGGTGGCATAGACGGCAAGCTGGAGCACCTCGCCGGCGTTGTCGATCTTCACGAGCGCTTTCCGACCCGAGCGCAAAGCGCCCAGTATCTGCACCAGTTCCGGGGAAAATGAGGCCAGCGAGTTGATGTTCTTCAAAAAAGGCACTTGCAGGAGCCTTTTGGCGGCGTTGTTGATAAAGTCCACCTCGCCGGACTGGTCGAAAGCCAGAAGCCCCAGGCCGACATGCTGCACCACCGTCTGAAGATAGCGGTACTGCTCTTCCTTGTCGGCGCGGGCTTTCTGAAAGTCGGCGATGACGCTGTTGAAGGCGGCGTTAAGTTCGGCGAAGGAAGCGCCTTTCTGGGTGACGGTGAAAGACTGGGAAAAGTCGGCGTACCGGATGGAGCCCAGAAAGCGGCTTAACTCGCGATTGGTTTTCTCCACGTAGTGAATCAGGGCCAGGATTTGCCCGATGATAACAACCGCAACCAGCAGCGATGTAGCATACAGTTGCGTTGCGGTCAGCAGATAAAACAGCCCGAAGACGGTGGCCGCCAGGACAATGATGCGGATGGTGCAGTTCAGACGGAAAAATCTATAAGCCATACTTCTGTAATCTTCGGTAAAGGGAGGCTCTTGTCAAACCGAGTTCCCTGGCCGCCCGGGAGACGTTGCCGCCGTGTTTCTTGAGCGCCCGGCCAATAGCCCTTTTCTCGACCTCGTTCAGGTTATAACTGTGGGTGGCGGCATCGGCCTCCTGCAAATGTGGCGGTGAGAGGAAAAAATCCTCCGGCCTGAGGGCGTCGGAGTCGTTCATGATGACGGCTCGCTCCACCGCATGCTGCAACTCGCGGACGTTGCCCGGCCAGCGATAACTCTCGAGCATCCTGAGAGTCGCCGACTGCACCCCCGTGATCGGCTTATGGTACTTTTTTGAGTGAATTTTCAGAAAATGGTCGACCAGCAGAGAGATGTCCTCGGTTCGTTCGCGGAGGGGCGCCAGTTTTATTTCCACGGTGTTTATGCGGTACAGAAGATCCTGTCGGAAACGGTTGTTAGCGGCCATCTCGTAAATAGGCATATTGGTGGCGCAGATAAGACGGACATCGACCGGAACCGACGCGTTGGAGCCGACCCGTGTCACTCGGCGCGTCTCCAATACTGACAGCAGCTTGGCCTGGAGGGGCAAAGCCAGGTTGCCGATTTCGTCGAGGAAGAGAGTGCCTTTCGAAGCAATCTCGAACCTCCCGGCACGGTCCTCTTTGGCGTCGGTGAAGGCGCCTTTTTTGTGCCCGAAAAACTCACTTTCGAACAACGATTCGGTCAGCGCGCCCATGTCGACGGCTATGAAGACCTCGTCGGCGCGCTGCGATTGCCGATGAATCTCACGGGCGACCAGTTCCTTGCCCGTGCCGCTCTCCCCCAGAATCAAAACGTTGGCATCCGTACCGGCCACCTTGCCAATCGTGGTGAACGCTTCGCGAACAGCGGGCGAGGCGCCAACAAAATCATGGAACTGATGGTCAAGATCGGCGGCGAGATGTTTTTCGCGCGATTTCAGGCTGGCCACCTCCGCTCGCGATCTGCGAAGAGTTATACCCGCCGATATAGTTGCCAGCAGTTTTTCGTTTTGCCATGGCTTCAGGACAAAATCGGTGGCACCCCGCTTGATGGCCTTAACCGCCAGGTCGACGTCGCCAAACGCGGTTATCATAACCACTACCGCGGATGGATCAATCTCGAGGATACGTCCCAGCCAATACAAACCCTCCTGCCCGCTGCTGACATCGCGGGTAAAATTCATGTCGAGAAGGACAATATCAAAGTCACGCTCGGCCAGTAGGCCGGGTACTCGCTCGGGTGTCTTTTCGGTGTGGACCAGAGGGTGGTGCTGTTTTAGAAGAAGCCGGGCGGCCTGCAGTACATCCTCATCGTCGTCTACTATCAGAATCTTGCCGGTTTTCTGGGTCATGGAAGACGCTGGTGCCCTTTCTGTCTGAAACGTCTGCAGTCCAATTTAAATCCCAATATCCAAACAACAAAGCGGGAATTTGACAAAACTGTTCGCGAGCGGACAGACACTGTCTCATATACGGACAATACGAAACAACAACATGACAGTTACCTGGTTGTTAATCAACGCGTTACACCTATTGGCCCGCTTCTTGCAGTATGGTCAGCGTGCCGGAATGCTGAATCCGGAGAGAACCGTATGGATCGAAAGATTGAAAAAAGGAAATTCCCGCCGAAAAAGATCGCCTGGCTGTCCGCCGCGGTCGCTTTTCTTTGTCTGGTGGTGTGGGGTCTTGTAACCACCGGCAGCGGCTCTACTCTCAAGATAGATTCCCGGAAAATAACCATATCCAAAGTCTCTAGGGGTGAGTTTCAGGAGTACATCTCGGTCAATGGCACCGTTCTGCCCATAAGCACCTTCTATCTGGATGCGGTAGAAGGCGGTCGCGTGAAAAAGATATTCGTCGAAGAGGGTAACTACGTTAATGTCGGCGACGATATCCTGGAGCTGGATAACACCGATCTGCACCTTGACATAATGTACCGGGAGGCGCAGTTGTACGAGCAAATAAACAACCTGCGCAACACGCGCCTGGCGATGGAACAGCAGAGTCTTCGGCTCCGCGAGCAGCTGCTGGAAATTGACTACCAGGTGGCCAAATCGAAAAGACAATATGAGCAATACTCGACCCTGATAGACAAAGACCTCATATCCCGAGATGCATTCGACCAGGCCGGAGAAGATTACGACTACTGGCTCGGCAAAAGGGACCTGACAGTAGAAACACAGAAGCAGGATTCGATATTACGCACCATACAGATTGAGCAACTCGAGCGCTCGGTGGAGCGGATGCAGACCAATCTCGAGGTGGTCAAGCAAAAGCTCGAAAACCTTGCGATCCGAGCACCCATTAAGGGTCAACTGACCCTGCTGAACGCCGAGGTGGGTGAATCCAAAAGCCGCGGCGAGCGCATCGGGCAGATAGATGTTCTGGAGGGGTTTAAGATCCGGGCGGCGGTCGACGAGTTTTACATTGCTCGCGTGGCGGTCGGTCAGACCGCCACCATCAGGCTATCGGACGTGACCTATAATCTCGAAATTAAGAAAGTCTATCCCGAGGTGCGGCAGGGCCGCTTTGAGATCGACCTGGAATTTCAGGGTGCCGCGCCCGAAGGTATCCGCCGGGGACAGACTGTACAGTTGCGGCTGGCTCTGGGCAATCTGTCCGAAGCAGTGACGGTGGCCCGGGGCGGCTTCTACCAGAAAACCGCCGGCCGCTGGATATATGTTGTGGACGAGTCCGGAGAGTTTGCGGTTAAGCGAAAAATCAGCCTGGGTATGCAGAATCCCCAGGAATACGAAGTACTGGAGGGACTGGAACCGGGAGAAATGGTTATCACGTCGTCCTACGACGGCTTTGAAGATTTCGACCGACTGGTATTCAAAGATAAATAATGACGGAGCGCAAACATGATCAAAACCAGAAACCTGACCAAAATCTACACCACTGAAGAAGTTGAGACGACGGCTCTCAACAACGTCAACCTGGATATTAAAGAAGGCGAATTTGTATCCATTATGGGACCGTCAGGGTGCGGCAAGTCCACGCTGCTTAACCTGCTGGGCCTGCTGGACACTCCCACCCAGGGGGAATATCATTTCCTGGGCGGAGATGTGTCGGCATATACCGAAAGACAACGGGCGCGTGTGCGCAAGGGGAACATCGGTTTCGTTTTCCAAAGTTTCAGCCTGATCGACGAACTGACCGTTTTCGAAAACATCGAACTGCCTCTTCTCTATCTGAGGACCTCCGGCAGCGAGCGAAAGAAGCGGGTGGAGGAAGTAATGGACCGGATGGAAATTATGGCCCGCAAGAATCATTTCCCGCAACAGCTTTCGGGAGGACAACAGCAGCGCGTGGCGGTGGCCCGGGCGGTGGTCGCCCGGCCAAAGGCGATTCTCGCCGATGAGCCCACCGGCAATCTGGATTCGAGCCACGGCGATGAAGTCATGGGTCTGCTGCAGAAACTCAACGAAGAGGGCACGACGGTGGTCATGGTGACGCACTCCCCGGCTTACGCCGAATATGGCCACCGCACCATAAACCTTTTCGACGGCCACATCGTGACGGAGAACATCCGGGACAAATTCCATGTGTAAAGATGTGTTTGAGATTGCATCCGGCAACCTTTTCCGGCCGAAACACAAGGCGGCGGCTGGTGCGGTTGGACTGCTGACCGCATTGGCACTCCGGTCAGGTAATTGTGAACGAGCAGCCGCAAGGTCTCGTCCGGTGTTCAAATAACGCGACACAGGCATTCATTGTGGCGAACCTTGCGGCTCGGCTGAAGATCTCTCCGGCAACCGCTCCGGGGTGGGGTTACGGAATTCTGCAGGTTAAGAGAGTTGTGAGCAACCCTGAAGGTTCAATACGTTTTGAGGATTAGGGGAGAGCATGCTGGCCAATTATCTCAAAGTCGCGCTACGAAACATGCTGCGCCACAAGAGCTACTCATGCATAAACATCGCCGGCCTCGCCGTCGGCATGGCCATTTTCATTCTCGTGGCCCTGTATGTGCAGTTCGAGTTCAGTTTTGACAGGTTCAATAAGAACTTCGATCGCATATGCCGTGTGGAGTTGAATTACGATGGTCAGGGAAGACTGGTGGCCATGAACCACAATCCCATCGGACCGACTCTGGTGGCCGACTTTCCAGAGCTTGAAAACTCCGTCCGGATTTTGGGTATGGAGGCCAACAGTCTTCTGGCAAGCGCTGGTGACAGGAAGTTCAGTGAGCCAGGTGGCTGGTGGACTGAAAACTCGTTTTTTGAGATATTCTCTTATCGGCTGCTCGCCGGCGATCCGGTCACCGCCCTCGTCGAGCCGTTTTCTATCGTGCTGTCAGAAGAGTTGGCCGAGAAGTATTATCCCGACGAGAATCCCCTCGGCAAAACCATGCGCCTGAATGACCAGTACGACTGCATCGTCACCGGTGTGGTCGAAGACTGCCCGGCCAATTCACACCTCCGCTACGGTTTTCTGGTATCTTTGTCGTCATACGGCACCATACAGGGCCCTGATTATCTCAATAACTGGGCTGTCATTAGTCCCTACACCTACGTTCTGCTGAGACCGGATTTCTCGCTGGATGAACTTAATGAGAAGGTACGCCTTGTCATCGGGCACTATAATGAAGTCCCCAATTACAATGCGTATGCCTATCTAAAGCCGTTATCGCAGATTCACCTGCACTCGAACATTCTGGGTGAGATGGGCCCTCGCGGCGACATGGCTACTATCTACCTTTACGCAACGATCGGCCTCTTGATTCTGCTCATTGCATGTATCAACTTCATGAACCTGTCGACGGCCCGTTCGAGCCGCCGCGCCCGAGAAGTAGGTATCCGCAAAGCGGCCGGAGCCGGAAGGTATGGACTGATGGTCCAGTTCCTTGGTGAATCGCTGGCCTTATCGGTTGTGGCATTTATCGTGGCCATAGTCCTGGCGGAATTGTTACTGCCGGAGTTCAATTCGATTGTCCGCCGGGAATTGACGCTGGATTTGGTGAGTAACTACCGTCTGTCGCTGTCGCTGGTTCTGGTGGTTCTGGTTGTGGGTGTTTTGTCGGGCAGTTATCCGGCCTTTCTGATGGCTTCTTTCCAGCCGGTCAGTGTCCTGAAGGGCTCATGGGGATTGGGCACCCGCAATTTGCTGGCCCGCCGGGTCCTGGTGACCTTCCAGTTCGTGGTGTCGGTGGCTCTGATAATAGGCTGTCTGACCGTATACCGCCAGGTACATTTCATGAAGACCAAGGACCTTGGCTATAATAAGGACCATATCGTTGTCACGGAATTTATCAACAGTGACTCGACCACGGCAGCCAGATACGAGGCGCTCAAGGCGGATTTACTCCAGTACCCGGAAATAAAAAGCATATCCATATCGCGGTTCACGCCGACCTTTAACGGCGCCTCGGCGTACGCGGATTGGGAAGGTGCCGATGAAGGGCAAATGGTCTACATCAACATGAATTACGTCGACAGAGACTACTTTGCCACCTACGGTGTGGATCTTGTGAAGGGGACCTCCTTCCTGAGCGAGTCGGCCGAAGACAGCCTTATGCCGTGCATCATCAACGAGGCGGCCGAGCGCGAGTGTGGATGGGAATCCGGCCTGGGCAAACGGATCGGCGGCGGTCGCGTCATCGGTGTCGTCAAAGACTTTCACTTTGCGTCGCCCCGCAGGACCATAGGGGCGCTACTGCTGTTTCCTTTCGACGGGACGTCGCCGTCAGTGCTAAGACGCAGCATCCCGATGTCCATAAAGATTGCCCCCGACGATGTGGAGAAGACGCTGGGAGTTATCAAGGACAACTTCAAAGCCCGATTCCCGGAAAAGATCTTTGATTTCAGGTTCTTTGACGAAGACTTTGAGTTGCTGTTCAGGAGCGAGGACCGGCAGGCCAAGGTTGCCGGCTACTTTGCGATACTGGCAATATTTATATCGTGTCTTGGCCTTTTCGGCCTGGCGTCGTATGTGGCGGAACAGAAAGTGCGGGAAATCGGGGTGCGCAAAGCGCTGGGAGCGACAGTCAGGTCCATCACGATATTGTTATCCAAAGAATTCACCAAATGGGTCATCATCGCGAATATTGTCGCCTGGCCTGTCGCCTGGTATGCGATGAGCCAATGGCTGCAGGATTTCGATTACCGGATAACCATCGGTTGGAGCGGTTTTGTACTGGCAGCGTTGATCGCGCTCGTGATCGCCTGGGTGA
>JAOUEU010000236.1 GCA_029858555.1 Candidatus Zixiibacteriota bacterium | reverse complement strand
AGCGCCGCGGGAATTCCTTTCCCGACAACATCGCCAATGGCGATCCCCATCTGACCATCGACTATTCTTATAAAATCATAGTAGTCGCCGCCCACCTGTCCGGAGGGAACGTTGCGACCGCAGATGTCATAACCGGACACCTGGGGGTCGCTCTCGGGCAGGAAGGTCTGTTGTATCTCGCGGGCGATTTTGAGTTGTTCCTCGATCTTCTGCCCGGAGAGCAGTTTCTCGTGCAATCGGGCCCGCTCCACCGTAATGGCCGCTTGCGAAGCGAAGGCCCTCATCAACGACTCATGGTGCTGATCGTAGGCATTAACGCGATTGCACTCAAGGTTGACCACACCGATAATGCGATCATCCAGCACGATGGGGACGACGATTTCACTGCGCGTATCATGCTTCACATCGACATAGCGGGCATCCGCGGAAACATCGGGAACTATGACGGTCTTGCCGGACTTGGCGGCACTACCGACCAGACCCCGGCCCATCTTGGTATGCAGGCTGGCTTTCTCGGCGGAATCGTATCCCACCGAGTAGATTGATTCGAGACGATCGGTATCCGAGGGGTCTATCAGGAAAACGCCGCCGGCATTGTAATCCACCACTCGTTTGAGAGAGTTCATTATCTGGCTGAGCACTTCATCAAGTCGCAGGGAACTCGATAGCTTCATGCTGATGTCATACAGCAGGTCTTTTTCAAGCACCTCGCGCTTCACCGCCCGGTAGAGGTTGGCATTGTCTATCGCGACGGCAATCTGGTTGGACAGACCGATGAGAATGTCGAGATCTTGTTGAGTGAATTCACCGTTGAGCTTGTTGATCGCCTCGATTACACCGATCATCTGGCCCCGGCCGATGAGAGGCACGGAGACCAGCGACCTGATCTTAACACCCACGTTGCCCTCAATTTCCTCGTCGATTCTCCCGTCGGCGGCCGTATCGTTGATAATAACGGTTTCCTGGTAGTTGGCCACCCAGCCGATGACGCCCGAGCCGAGCTCCAGGTTAAATATCCTGACCTGTCCATCGCGGCCGTTGATATACCTGATTTTCATGTCGGTACGATCGTGATCGACGCGGAATACAAGGGCCGCCTCGGAACCCACGGCGCCGATGACGAGCTTGAGGACCAGTTCGATCAACTCCTCATACTCCAGTGTGGAATTAAACACCCGGGCCGCTTCCAGCAGGAGTTTCTCCAGCTTGGTATGTTGATTACCACTGTCCATATTGCCCGTAATACTACCCTTTTTTTGCTTTTTGTCAATTGGTTTGAGCTCGCCCACACGGCAACCGGCGGACGGCTTTCAGCAACATCGCATGTGAGTGTCAACCGAAAGTGTCAGTGTCGGGCCGCTCAATTCGATGGTCCCATCGTTGGTTGCCGGGGCTGACGGCCCGCCAGTTCCACCCGGCGATCGACATCCGCCTTGATTCTCGGCCAGTACCAGGGAGTGAGTTTTTTGATCCAGGCGGCGTGAATATCGGCCCTGGCCGTGTCCGCCGCCAGCATTGCAAACAGGTACAGATCGCGATGAGCTTCCACAACCAGCGAATCGCGGACCAGCACCTCCTCCAGGGTCAATACCGCCTGTAAGCGCTCTTTTAATAAGAGATGACAGAAGGCTTTCTGGTACAGCAGGTAAACGTAGGGCGGCCCGGGCGAGGCCGCTATCGCTTTGTCGAAATATTCTATGGCCTTCCTGGCATCACCCTCCACGTAATAGTCGAGACCCGTCTTGTACAACTCGACATATTCTACCGGGTAGTCTGGAACGATTTCCCCCGTTATCTCACGCATCCGCTTGAAAGCCGGATTGGTCACCCCTCTGGATTGTGTCTCAAAGGCCCGGTAGAACCAACCCACGGCCCGGTAACAATCGCGAAACTGCGGATACAACAAAAGAGCGCGTTCGGCTGGTGCCGACGGTTTTTTGCCGGTCGAAAACAGGATGTAATCAGGGGCGCTCTCGAGCAAGTACCTGGAATTGTGCTTGGTTTCTTTCCAGGTTGTTTCCATGCCCTCTATTGGCGGCTCGGAGTGGCGGGCCACGGTGGAATCCGTCAGCCCAACCATGTCGAAGATCTTGTGGCCCAGCAACTCATAGCCGAAAACTCCGATAGTGGGCACAGCTACCGAGAAATTGGTGCTGTCAGAGGCCTTCATGTCCCGGGCCATAGTGCGCATCTTCTTCATGAACATTCTTTCATAGAAGTTGTAGTGATCGACCTCCGCCTTGGGCATATAGTAGGTCAGCGTTGCCAGGCCCGCAAAAATCACGAACAGCAGCAGGTACGACGTCTTGGCGGCGAATTTTCGCAGGAGAAACCAGAGCGACAGGGCGGCGATAATGGCTGCCGGACCAAAGACCGGCAGAAAGAAGCGATGGACCTTAAGGACGTCGCCACCGATGAGAACGATATAAATGATATAAAGGACGGCAAAGACAAAAAGGCTCCGCTCTGCCGCAGACAATTTCCTGAAGAAAATTCCTGTCAGGAAAAAACCGGCGCCAAAAAAACCGTAATCGGAAAAGAAACCCCCGGCATACTCCAGGCCGTTCGCCAATTGGGCCCAATCCATGCCAGTTTTGGCATAGAAGGGGTTAGGTAAAATCCCGCCGTAATACAGCAGCTTGAAGATCACAAAAGGCAGCGATATAAACAGCGCCGCGGCCGTGCATATCAGAGTGAACATGGGGACTCGCCGCTCGATTACGGACTCGACAAGCAACAGGATGCCTGCGACCACCGCTCCCTCCGGCCTTATCCATACAGCCAGGGCCAGCGATGCGATGAGCAGCCAGTCTCGCTTCAGGTAAAGGTAGAGAGACAGCAATGCAAAAAATGCGAAAGCGGCCGTTTCCAGACCTGCCGGCGACCAGTACGCCAGCGACATGTTGATTCCCACCAGATACGTGGGAAACAGCACAAACCACCGGTTCTTGTCCTTGAAGACCATGCCGGCGAGAAGATACGTGAGCAGGATGGTGCCGCCGCCCAGAAGGAAGCCGGAGACACGGGCGAGGAGAATGTAGTCTACGCCCAGAGCGCCCCACAGAATAAGGTAGATCGTCCACCCGAAATTCGTAATCCCTTCAATATGCTCTCCGATGTTATAGACCAGGCCGTGACCGGCGAGGTAATTGCCGACATATCGAAAAGAGATATAAGCGTCGTCCTGTATAAAATCGAGATGACCGGCCAGTACGGCGTAGGCGGCCAGGGCCGGAATCACGGCGATAATTTTCTTTATATGACTGCGCACACTGTCTATAAGTAATCGCTGAGAGATATCTGCAAACACCATGGCGTCCACCAAATCGTTAAGCTACCCTCCGAGACTACACCGGTCAAGAATAATGATTCGGCGGGCGGTTTCACTCGGTTTCGATGCCCACAGGCCGCTCGCGGCTGATGAACGCGACAAAACTGCTTCTCCTTTTGCGGCCTCAGTCGTTTCTGAGCCGGGGATATTTTTCTTCGCGCTGTCGCACGTAATTGGAATCGAGCCCTTTGGCGACAGCGATACCGTAGGCGCGGCGAGCCCTGTCGTAATTTCGCTGACGCAGATAAACGTCACCCAGTTCGCGAAAAACTATGTGATTCGAACCTTTTATCCGGGCGGCCGCTTCGAGGTATTCCAGGTATTTTACCATGTTACCCCGGTCGCGATGCACATGCGACAGGTTATACGGAATCTGGAACAAGGTGGAATCCAGCATCAGGGCTTTTCTTAATCTCTTCTCTGCTTCGTCGAGGTGGCCCAGGTAGTAGTTGGCCGAACCGAGATTCGCCAGAATCGGGGCACTGTTGGGGTTCAGCCCATCGGCGATGCGGCAGACATAGAGAGCACTGTCGTACATACGCAATGTCATATAAGCTTCGCCGAGATTCGACCAGGCATCGCTGTCATGCGGGTTCCGCTCAATAGCTCGTTTTAACAAGGTAATGGCTTCGCTTGTCTTCGCCTCGGCGCGGAGTCGTTTGGCCAGCGTCACCATTTCTCGTTCCGGGAACGCCTCCTGCCATCGCTTGGTTTCCAGCGATGACGCCAGCATGTCGCCGGTTTCAGCATAATAGCGGGCCAAGACAAAACCCGTGTACCGATTCTTGACCCGGTCAAGAGCCATGTAATCTCTCACGACCGAGATCGAGGCTTCCTCGGAAGCCTGCGCCGCCGCCCGCGGCAGAACCGACACCAAGCCCAGCAACACCGCCAGGAGCAACACTGTCGGGGAACGGCCAAGCCTCCCGCCGTCATCAAGCGAAACATAAAAGAAGCCCGTTACCATGGGCACGCCGACAAACGCAAAAAGGTCCCAGTCACGCGGCATACCCACCTTGGGGTCAAAGACAAAAACCGCCCCCAGGGTCGACACCAGCAACAAGGTCAGAAAAATATAAGGAGCCTTCCGGATGATCTTTTTCATCGGCAGGCTGCACAGAACGAGCATGAAAAGGGGCAGGGCCGGCATGAGCAGCAGCAGCAAATTCAGAAAATCGAGAAGGTGCTTTCCCGAAAACATCGTGTATCCTTCGACAGTAAACCGATCCGCTGTTACCGGGACAAAGGCAAACCTGAAAAAGTAATCGTTAGAGTAGAAATACACCAGGATGCTTGCGGCGACCGCCAGCAACAGCAGCCATCCCGCCAATCTGGCGCCGGCCTTGAGCTTTGCCAGTCTGTGGGCCAGAGGAGTGTTGGCCAGCAGCAAATAGATGGCGCCCGGGATTAAGGTCAGGCCCAGTATGTGGAAGAATACGGCCAGCAACAGAGGGGGCAGTATCAGCCAGCGGTTCCACCTGCCTCTGGCGATCATCAGCCCGGCCAGAGTGAACAGCACCACCGAAAGAACAAACAGGGAATAATTCTCCACATAGCCGAAAAACAGCAGCATGTAGCCGCCACTAGAGAGCCCCAGGAAGAAGAGCCATCGCCGACCGGGCTGTTCGAACATCATGCGGCTGAAAGCTGCCGCGAGCCCGAGGAAAAGGACACCGGCGGTAATCGACACGGTTTGATAACTCTCGCGAGCC
>JAOUEU010000021.1 GCA_029858555.1 Candidatus Zixiibacteriota bacterium | reverse complement strand
ACAAGGTCAACGTATCCGACGTGTCCTATTTGCTGGCCTATCTTTTCGGCATTCCTTCCGGTCCCCCTCCGGCCTGCCCGGCTGAGGGAAATGCCAACGGTGGCCCTGACTCCAAGGTAAACATCTCCGATGTATCGTATCTGCTGGCATATTTGTTCGGGATTCCCAGCGGCCCGCCGCCGGCGGCCTGCCCTTAGAGGCCGGAGCTAATGATCGCCGGCCTGTAAGGAACCGCTGTTACCGTGGACATTCATGATAGGGCACGACGGCCACAGCCTGTCTGCCGCCTGCCGTTGGGTGCCTGAGAAGCAGGAGGTGTTGCGTTCTCCGGCGATTTTTGAGGGCGACTGCAGCGTCGAGCGGCCCAGCCGGCCCGATATTGCACAGGATTGCGACGCGCGACGTCAATAGAAATAACAGGACTTTCCACGCGGGCTTCCGTAGTCGAGTTGGAGGTGACACTATGAAACGCTTGTCAACTAACAGGTTACCATGGAATGCCGTCTCTTTGCTGCTGATCACTGCAACGATTCTGACTTGCCCGGTCGCCGGTCAGGATGGAACCAGTGGTGTCAGTGCGAGCCGGGCCCAGGTGACTTTTACTCGGGTTATGCCAGGTCCCATTTGGGACGATGCCGATTGCTCTCACGGGGTCAACTGGGTCGATTACAACGGTGATGGCTATGCTGATCTCTATTTCCCTCACTGGTTCTTAGACCGGGCCCACGCCAATACTCTTTTCACCAACGACGGCAGCGGGGATTTCACGAAAGTGACTTCCGGTCCCGTTGTTTTCGATGTGCACTCCATAGATGCCAGCTGGGCTGACTTTGACAACGATGGCGATATTGATTGCTTTGCGTGCAGCCCGCCGACCGGTACTGGAGCGAGACCAAACTACATGTATGTCAACAATGGTGACGGGAGCTTCACGAAGCTGACCGCAGGGTCGGTGGCCACGGACGCCGGGATGTCGGTGTCGGCCACCTGGGGGGATTTTGACAACGATGGTGATGTCGATCTCCTGGTCGGAAATCACTGCCCGCCCCCGTGTACCGGCGGTCTCGGCCCCTTCTACTACCGGAACGATATTGACAGCCTGGCGCGGGTCGGCCGCGAGTTGATCGGACTGCCGAACGGGGACTTCGCCTACCATTCCGTTTGTGACTTCGATGATGACGGGGACCTGGATATCGTTTATCGCCGGGACGAGCGCTCGAACCTCGTGTATCGCAACAACGGTGATGGCACCTTTGTCAATGACAATACGCCCGCGTTCGCGGCCGACTCCAGCATTGGCTTTAGCTGGGCGGACTACGACAATGACGGTGACTTCGACTTGCTGGAAACAGGGGGAGCCGATTGCCGCTTGTACAAGAATACTGACGGAATATTCAGTCGCGTCCCCCTTGAGGCGTTTAATCCCGGCGCAAGTACGTGGCTCTCAGGTGCCTGGGGTGATTACGATAACGACGGGGATCTGGATGTCGTCATCACTTCCTTTACCGGATATTTTGCGCCCAGACCCAATGCTCTGATGGAAAACAACGGCGACGGAACATTCACCAAGGTCGTGACCGGCCCCGTAGCCACTGACATGGAAGCATCGTTGGCCGCCGCATGGGGGGATTACGATCGTGACGGTGATCTCGACCTGGTGGTCGCTAACAACAATTACTATCACAACGCGTTTTATCTTAACGGCGGCAACGACAATGCATGGCTCGACGTGATATGCGAGGGCGCGTTATCGAATCGGTCCGGCATCGGGGCAAGGGTGAGAATCGTGGCGACTATCGCCGGTCAGATCGTACGCCAGTGCCGCGAGATTACATCGCAGTCCAGTCTGTTCTCGCAGGCGCCAATGGAAGCCCATTTTGGCCTGGGAGATGCCACCAGTGTAGACTCAGTCCTGGTAGAGTGGCCCAGCGGCTTAACCGACACTCTGCTGGGCGTCTCTGCCAACCAGGTCCTGGCAGTAATCGAAGGCCAGTCGCTGGACTCTGACGGAGACGGTATTCTGGGTCTCGACGACAACTGCCCCTTTGTCTACAACCCCGGCCAGGAAGATACCGACGGAGTTCCTCCCGGTGATTCCTGTTGCTGCCATCGCTATTCCGGCAATGCCAACAACGACCCCGACGACAAGGTCAACATATCCGACGTGTCCCATGTGCTGGCCTATCTTTTCGGCATTCCATCCGGTCCCCCCCCGGCCTGCCCGGCTGAGGGAAATGCCAACGGTGACCCTGACTCTAAGGTAAACATCTCCGACGTATCGTATCTGCTGGCATATTTGTTTGGGATTCCCAGCGGCCCGCCGCCGCCGGCCTGCCCCTAGGGCCGGAACCTCACGAGTTTGCTTTCTTCAAAGTGACGACGTGGTACAATGGATCGGTCATCGTCTGCCGGATCGCCCAGCCGGCGCCTTCGACGAGCGCGCCAAAGGCGGCAAGCCCGCGCGGGCGGAGCTCCAGAGACCCGGCTCCACGAGTGAACCAGGCCAGGTTGTCATCTCGAACCAGTGAACCGACCATGACGAAGTCCGGGGGGGTAGCCGCCCGGAGGGCCACCAGATTCGAGACAATGATCTCGTCATCGGCGTATTCGAAGAGGCCGCCCTCGGAGGAACCTGCGGCAACGGCGTCGGCCGGCAGACCGCCGAGAATCCCGGCAAGGGCAGAGGCGTTGTTCCAGTCATAGAACGAATGCTCCAGCGTGACGTTGAGGCCAGCCAGCGGCGCCTGTTCGGCGGTGAGGGCAGCCACCGCCCGGGAGCCGAATGCCGGGCCGTCGGAGTCGATATCGAGCACGGCGAGACGGATTTCCCGGTTCACAAGAAGCGCCGGCTGCTCCCTTTGCAGCAGGAGCAGGGCATTGAAAGCGTCCGCAGCCACACCACCGGCGATGTTGATCAGCCGGAGAGGGCCATTGCGCCGGGTCAGGAGCGGCGACAGCGCGTCGGCGATCTGCCGCGCTGCCTCCCGCAGGCGCAGGCGGCACGCCACCGGTCCTATGGTCGACAGCATCCGGCGGTCGAGGCGGTCGCCGAAGGCGGGCGGGAGAATCTCGGGCCCGAGCTTGAACAGGTACGTTATCATTCCGCTCACAAAGCTCGGATTGGCCAGCATCCCGCGCATGATCACCGAGCGTCGGCCCAGCAGGCGCAGGACAAAAGTCGGCAACCTTTTTGACCGTGCAAGACCACGCCGGGTGCGCTCGGCGATTGCGGCGAGCTGCTCGTCGGAGAAATCGCAGGCAAAGGCCGGGTTCGTGATGTCGACGACCGGAAGCGCCACACCGTCTTCCGTAAGCGCAACGCAGACTCGTGCCTCGCATCCATCCGGTCGGCCATGGGGTATGTCCGTCATTTCTGCTTTCACGCAGTCTTCTCCTTGTGTTTATGATAGAGACCAGAGAGGATCGCCGAGGGGAACCCGCGCGATGATACTATTAACAATCCCGATGCTCCGTGTTGTTATCATGTCATCCCTCTCTCTCGGGCAGTCTGTAACTACCGATCGATGAGCCAAGTCACCAAAGGAACGGAGTTGACCAACACCGCCGGCCAAACATTTACCAACGGCCTGTACGTCGTCAAACCATTTGGGCGGTTGGCGGATTAAGCTAATATAGAGTCTGCCTTATCGCAATGGCTTTCAGACGGAACTCGTGCAATGTCCGCCCTCTGTCATATTATCTTACAACGCGTTCCGGTGCGGCCGGAACAGGACGATTCGGCCGCGGGTTCGAATTTGACGGCAACCTGGCGAGCCTGTTATCGGGACCGCCGGCCGTAGCGGCCCGACAGCCCGACTTCAGTCGACTAACCTGACCGTGATCCGCTCGCTGTACCTCAAGGCCGCTTCCTTATCGGAGCCGGGGCTTTCACCAAGATAGAACGTGATCTGAAGTGTCTGTTCCTCCAAATCGTAAAGAGCATTCCAGAGCGTACGATGAGGGGCATACTGCGAATTCTCCGGTGGGGGGTCCATTGCCTGCACCGAAGAGAGCATGGTAATCAAATCGCCGGCGGAGTATTTGGCCCCGTTCGACACGGCTTTCTGCAGTATCCGATAACGATCATATGACCATCCTTCCGGCAATTCCTCGATACTCGCATAGGCGAAAACCGGGTGATTTGTCAAAACCTGCGGACCTTTCCCTTCGCTGATGTGGCTCTGATTGCGCTGGGACGAGAACTCAAAGACCAATGAATTGCCCTGCTTGTCGGCTATCAGGTAATGACACGGTATGAAACAGTAGTAGTGCTTTAAAGTCAGCATGGCTTCCTTTGCCTGCGACACATTCGCGCAATTATCCAGAAGATACCTCATGCAGAGCAACTCGTGCAGGCCGACTTCATTGCCGGTTTGTCTTCCGTACTTGAAAGTCGTTTCATCATCGGCGGCGATTGCAACAGCAAGGCCCTCGGAATTTATACCGTCCAGGACGCCTCCAAGAAGTTCGAAATCGCACATGGCTAATGACGCATATCCGCTATCGGGGTGAATCTCAAACATCACTGGCCGGGAATTCGCCGGCAGAAAACCGGAGTCGGGATACCGGCCGTTTATCGTCCCGGTCGTGAAGTCGTAATTGCGGCACATCAAGCCGTGTTCGTTCGCGGAAGACGAAATGGGGCAGTACACAATTGAACATCCCATGCCTGTCGTCATGGGCTGCCAGAGCAGACTGAAATCCCACCGGTCGTCTTCTACATCATACCCGAAACCCGCCGCCAGGCCGCGCATACGATCGAAGTATGCCGGATACACGGTCTTGATGTACTCGCGTCTCAACCTGTTGATCAAAGGGTCCGTTGCCGGCGTTACCCCGATGCCATTCGCGCGTGCGAAGGTGGCCATTTGCCGGCCGATTTCATAGTTCGATCCCCGGAAAGTAACATGTCGAACCATCGCAAAATCCGTTGTACTTCCTGCGACAACGGCCGTCCTGGGATAAGAGGACGATTCTTTTGAATCCTGGGCTCTCAAAGCAAGAGCTGACAGTGCTACAAGAACCACCAGTCGCAAAGTAATCCTGTAAATCATCGGCCTGTTCTCCTTGAAATTATGGGTAGTCTGCAACAGTGAAGTTACGAACCTGCCTCCATGAAGTTTCTGTCAAACTCACAGCAGGTCTGTAATCTCTCTGTTTCAGGCAGTCTTAACGGACCCACCACTGGATGGCGTGCGTTTTCCGATACGAGCAATTAGCCGGGGCTCAGGCGTCCGCCAGACGCGCAATATCCGGCTTCGGAACAATGCGAAGGCCCGAGAGATGGAAACCGTGCGAAGACACAAGCCTGTGGCCCGCCGCGACTTACATCGACACGGCAATATCTCTCCCACGTCCCTGTCCACTATCTGACCATTCCCAATTAGGTACTTGACATATTGAACATCATGTCCCTAATTATCGCCGATTCCGCTCTCAGAAACTGTTCATGTATTCTTAAACGCGAGGTGCGCTATGAGTAGGTGGCTGACGACTGTAGCTTGCCTGCTTTTGCCATGCTTCAGTGCTTCCGCTCAGGATTGGCGAGCCCAGTTCACCATGCTCCTTGATACTCCGGAAAGGTCAATGACAGATTCACTCATCGCCCGGATCGTCTCTGCAAAGCCTGACTGGCGGGATGTCATGGCTGAAATCAGCTCGTTGACTCTGCCCGACACTACCAGGGGCCAGGCTCTGTTTGGATCGGCAATGTGCCTCGACAGCGTCTCCCGACCGTACGCGGTTTACGTTCCGTCAGGCTACGATTCGAAAACGCCGACGCCATTGCTGGTCCATCTGCATGGAATCGTATCGCGTCCTGTGATCGAGCGTAATCTTAACGAATATGTTGGGGATTCCGCAATTATGGCCACCGCGGAAAGACGGGGCTGGCTCGTGCTCTTTCCGCTCGGGCAACAGGGCGCCACCTGGTTTGATGAAGTCGGCATGACCAACATCATGACCCAGATACGCGCCGTCAAGGCCGGTTTCAATGTCGATGACGACCGCGTGTACCTGAGCGGCTTGTCCGACGGTGCTTCGGCGGCGTTCCTCTTTGCCATGGTCAAGCCGGACGATTTTGCGGCCTTTGCGGCTCTGAATGGTTCCATGGGAGTCGCCAGCGAGGATGGCGGGTTCTCGACGTATGCTCCCAATTTGGCCAATTCGTACATCTATGTCACGAGCGCCGACCGGGATCGTTACTACCCGACCGCTCAAATGGAGCGGACCATTGCCATGGCCGAGAGCGCCGGCGCCAACATTCTGTATCAAAGGCTGACGGGGGAACACATCTCGAGCATACTCGAGTTCGATTATTCGACCATATTCGATTACCTGGAGCAACATCCCCGGAATCCATTCCCCGCAACCATCGTCTGGGAAGCCGCCACGCCGGAATTCGGTCTGTGCAGGTGGCTCGCAATCGATGATATCACGATAGACGAACCGGCTGAATGGTACCTCGATTACAATGTCGCCCTGGTGGACAGCACTATCTCCATCGGATTAATCCCATACGACACTTTTGCCGGTCCCGGCGTGATGGTGGCCTCCGTCTCGGATGGCGACAATGTAGCGAGACGAAGCGGTCTGAAGCCGGGCGACATTATCGTTGACGGAAACGGCATCCCGATCGACGGCCTCGTTGATCTCGGCAAACTCAGAGCCACGCTGAAACACGGGGCCGAAGTCACGCTGAAGGTTAAACGCGGCGCCGGCGAGATCTTGCTCAATGGCCGAGTGCCCAAACCGAAAAAATACTTTGTCTTCAAACGCGAGAAGCCCTCTGCCGTGCTCAAGGCTTCGTACCAGGATAATCGCTTCGACCTCCGGAGCTCACGGCTGGGTGCGTTCCGGATATTGGTCTCTCCAGGAATGATCGACTTGAACAAGAATGTCCAGGTGATCTTAGATGGGGAAAAGGTCTTCGACCGCAGAATCGTGCCTGATATCGGCTTTATGCTTCACCGTTTCCTGGACAGCCGCGACAGGAAAGCGGTATTTGTGAATGAAATATCTCTTGGCTCGATGTAAGCGGGGCAACTCGGGCCGCTGTCGATTGAATCCGGCGCAGTCGGATTTATGAGGCGATTTGGCAGAACCGGCAAGAGCCGTAGACCGCTTATGCGGGTCAAGTGAGGTCGGGGCCGCTTTAGAAGACAAGTTCGACCCGGTTGTTCTACTTCGTTTTTCTCATCCTCGATTCAATAATGGACCTTTCGCTGTGTATCTGCCCGCAGAAAGTGGCAACATTTGCGCAACCGTTGACGTAATTGAAAACAGGATTTTGAACTTACGGAAACATTATAATCTTACGGAGACAGTCAATGACTGAACTACTCGTTACAGTAAGCAGCATCCTTAGTAATCCTACTAAGAATGTTCGCAAGGTTCTGGACACTTATGTCCAGAAGGATTCCATCATGAAGCTGGTAGGGTTGGTGATGCTGGCCACCATAGTCGTCGTTATTATGTGTGGCGGTTGTGCCCGGGAGTCCGATATGTCTGCACCACAGGATTGGACCTTTGAGATGGAGAAGGTCTGGGAGGTTAAACAGGTAGGAGAAGATGAGTTGTTGCGCCCCGCGGAGCCGCGTGTTGCAGATAACGGAACCCTGTATTGCCATGATTTCGAACGACATTTGAGCTACATTATTGACGGCGACGGCAAGTTGGTAAGCACTTTCGCTGCCCGGGGTAGCGGCGAGGGCGAGGTGCCCATGTATCTTAACTGCTTCCCGGCCGGTGATTACGTGGTCATCTGTGCCATGGACAAACTCCATTTCTTCACCAAACAGGGGCAATTTGTCAAAGCGGTGCCTAACAATCCGTTTGTCCGTTTTCCGCTGGCGTTCAAAAACGAGAACGAGTTCTGGGTGGCTCCCGGTGCGCTGGGAGATGCCCCCGGGAGTTTAGCGGTCGTGACTCATGTCAATCTGGTGTCCGGCGAAGAGACAACCGTCCACGAATTCGCACGTTCCGATGTAGAGAAAAAACCAACCGGAGGTGGTGTGGTTGTTGGCTTAACTCCGCAAATAAAGATGGGTTTTGACCGACAGTCCGACCGGGTCTATTTCGGCAAGAACAGCGACACCGTGATCTACTGGCTCACCGGTGACCAAGGTAAGACCGAGTCTTTTTCGTTCACCGGGGTCCGGCAACCGGTCAGTGAGGCGGACAAGAGGAGCCACTTCGGCAAGTTCAATGTCCCGGAGGAACGACTGACCATGATGATTGGGGCACTTCCGAACCAGATGGCCTACTACCATCGAATCCAGGTTGTAGATGGTCTGGTGTATTTGTTCAGTGCCGAGAGCATTGGGGGCGCTCAGACGGGGCAGCTCGTCAATGTCTATTCCCCGGATGGTCGGCATCTGTACTATGGCCGAATTCAGGTGGAGGAAGGGTGGCGTCTTTCCGGCCCTGATAACTTGCAGCTGACTAATGGATTCATTTATGCGATACAGGAGAACGACGCCGGGGACAAAAAAATCGTCAAATACACAGTAGCACTCCCCAAATCGTGAGTTTTCCGGCCCGCACAATGGGCGCGGGCAGAAAGGTTGAGGTTTCTTCGTGTGAGGATACCCAGCTCGGTCGCAGTGTGCCGTGCGAAATGAACCAAGAAAAAACGGTCACAATAGGGTGTAAGTCCTTGTGCCACAACGCCGGTAGGGGGTTCGATTCCCCCCACTTAATTTTAAACATCGAATGGATTGCACTTATCCATTTTTCATGCCATGCTCTTTAATTATTTATCCATGTTCTTTTATCCATTAAGCCTATTATATCAATTAAGTGAAATTCTGTAACTGCCCCGGATTCATCCAAAACAAACTTGATGCGAATTTCACCGTATTCATCATGCTCTTCCTCGAACCTGAAAAGATCCTCTGTCATCGGAATCAGATTGCTTTTTTCTCCTATGCTGTTAATATAAACCAAATTTCCACTTTCATATCTTATAGAGCATTGTTTTTCTCCATCGGAGTAAAGATAATTACCTGTATATTTAGAGGCCAAACCTTTATCAAGATGAACTGGATTAAGCCGGGCTTCAACCGTTGGTACCAGCCAGTTAAGAAACCGCTTTATTCTTTTATCTGCAGATTTCGTTTCCAAATTAAGAACGGCTTCCAGATAGGCCTTGTCGAATGCTTTTCCCGCGGGAGCCAAAATGTCTGGGATAACACCTGTTCCCTCCCAGCTTGTTTGCGTGACAGGATTGATTGGTCGAGCTACAGGTACGTGAGCGACCAGGCCAAGTTTCGGAAATTCATACCAGTCCGACCAATGGGCAGCCCCGGCGGTTTTTTCCCCTACTATTGTCGCATTTCCCTGGTGCTTCATATTGTAAGCAAATGCTTCCGCGCCGGAGGCGGTTTGATTGCTGACAAGTATGTACAAATCCTTTCCGGCCAATGATGACCCGCTGATATCAGTACTTGTCCATGCTTCATCAAGGGAGTCAAGATAAGTCCAGTACAGGCTACTCAACTGAGTTGGCTCATTAAAGAAATAGCTGGCTACCAGTCGTTGCATATTCTCATGTCCACCGTGATGATCCCGTAAATCGATTATGATAGCATGACTGTTAGCCATAAAACTCAAAGCCGCCTCTGCTATTTTACCCGCATAGGCGACATCCTCAAATTTGTCAATCTTAATATAACCAACCGCCCCGGGTAGCCATTCCAATTTACCCCATCCGAAATTTTCGAGACTTTTCAAAAATATTTGTTCTTCAGTTATTTTCTGTCCCTCAACTACATAAAAACGATTTTCCGGAATAGGATTGACCCGGATATGAAGATCATTACTAAGCTCTCGCAAGTCATCGCTAATAGACTGAGTAAAATCGGATAATGAGCTATCATTATCATATACGCCATTAGCTAAATTACTCTTTAGCATCGAATCCATCTGCATTCCCATCTCAGGATAAACGTATCGGTCAACGAATACTGATGCTACGGAGTCGATCATCTCTGCTCGATCTTGATCGGTTAGTGGATCAGCCCGGCTGGGTGTGACGGAATTCCAGACCAAATAAGCACAAACTAACATCAGGCAAATAAATATCACCCTCATTCGCCTGCCGGTTAATGAGTTTTTCAATTCATCTAACGGCATACTAATTACTCTCCTACTCTGATTTTAGCTTAATCAAAATCCGATCGTATAAAGACTGTCTGGCAAGTGCGGATTCAAATTTGTCTATTGCCCCTATTAAATCGTTATCGAATTCTATGACGATTTCTCTGCCGGCATCCTCAAAAGCTTTCCATATAGGCTGCAATTGTTTTAAGAATCTACGTCCTTTTGGAGTTAATGAAACCTGTCTGCGTCGCCTATCCCTGGAATCTGATTTAGATTTCAGCAATCCCTGTTCGATCATTTCATTTACGACCTGTACAACCGATGGGTGCTGAAGGTTAAGTGAATGGGCAATACCGGTAATTGTTGACTCTGAATTATTAGCCAAAAAATGAAAAACTGAAAACCAGCGTATTTCAAAATCTAAACCCAATTCGGAATATACTCTTTTGCCTTGCCTTTGAATTTCGTCAAGCACTCGACGAAACCTGGACGCCAAAGCCAGCGAGTCTAAATTTCTTAAATAATCCATGAAGCTCATCCATTTCAGAAATCCGGGAACACAAGAATTATTTACGTAGGTGCCTACATATTGTTTCAAATTGTCAATGATGCAATTTCAAACTGCAACTTAAAGCTCAGGGTTGCCACAACCCGCCTTTTTTGTGATATTATATGAAAAGGCCGCTCAGATTGGCTATGTTTTTTTGAGTCAATTACTAGCCAGAAAGGAGCGGCCATGTCAGAAAGCTATTTAGGAATCGATGTTCACAAGAAACGGTGTGTCTACACCGAGATCGATTCTACCGGGAAGGTAGTAAATCAGGGGCGATTTGACAACACTTTTGAGGAGGTTTCGACCTTCGCCAGTTCGCTCACGTCCAAGGTCCACGTGGTCCTGGAGCCGGTGCTGAATTACCTGTGGTTGCTGGATCAGTTTGAGCCGTATGCCGGCTCAATTCACGTGGCAACCCCCTTCAAGGTAAGAGTTATTGCCGAGTCAAAAGCCAAAACCGACCGGTACGACGCACGCGTGCTGGCCGAGTTGTTGCGAACCAACTTCCTGCCAGAGTCCTGGGTCCCGCCCGCAGAGATCCGCTGGCTGCGCGGTCTCATTCGCCAGCGCCACCATTTGGTCAAAACCATCGTCATGAACAAGAACCGTATTCGACACCTGCTGTTTCAGCATGGGATCAGTCTGTCGGTGTTCAATATTGCCTCGCCCAAAGCCCGGCTGACAATTCGGGGATTGTGCTTGCCGGAGGTGACTCGACAGACAATCAATCAGTGCCTGAAGATTGTCGCTATCCATGATGACCTGGTCCTCGAACTCAATAAGCGAATCGAAAAAAGCGTTAAGGGGAACCCGACCGTTGAACTTCTTCAGACAATCCCGGGTATCGGGAAACTGCGTTCGGCTACAATCCATGGCGAGATCGGTGATATCAACCGGTTTCACAGTTCCAAAGCCCTGGCCAGTTACACCGGGCTGGTCCCGATCGTCAGGTCATCGGGTGATTCGGTGTGGACCGGCGGTATCACCCGGCTTGGTTCCCGGCCATTGCGTCATGCTTTGGTGGAGGCCTCGATCAACGCCATCAGGCAATCGCCGGCGCTGCGCCGAATGTACAGCCGGATTCTCTATCGCAGCAATGTCCAGAAGGCGCGAGTGGCCGTGGCTCGAAAGCTGGCCGTAATTATTTATGCCATGCTCCGTCGAAACGAATCCTTTCGGGCGGAAGCAGCATAGCAAAAAAGCAGTCGGAATTGTATATGGGCGGTCAGCCTGGAAAATTGGCTTGGATCGAGAAGAATCCGTTCTTTGTGAGTAGGCGGCTGCCATTAAAGAACAGTATCGTGGGCCTTCGAAGTAAGAAGAGCTCGAATAGGTGACGAGGACAATCCGACGATAGTACTCGGGTCAAAACGACCAGAAAGGGGAAAGAAAACCCTTGACCGCGGCCTTTTCATAGGTGCCAGATTTGTGCCGTATTGAGTGAAAAACATCCGGAAATACACACAGACAAACAAAGCCAAATAAAAACTGGAAGCTTATAGGAATCAAGGAGCTGCGCCGTAATATGATGTGCCTCCGAGGGTTACGCAAATCCCCCTTTTCGATTCCCCCCACCTCCATTAAGATAACTCATAACAATTCAATATGTTACAAGCCGGACGGGGGTATTATATGCCTCATCTCTGTCTTTGTAAGTCTATATCCCTCAATGAATACGAAAAGTGTGAGATGGTCCTGACCACACTAATCTCAAGGTCGCATAATCGGTAGGCCTTTGTCTTTTACTCGCCGAATCCGCAGATGTAGCCAATAGCAAAAAAGGTTGACGAGTGGCTAATATTGTGTTATTATATTTTGTACAGATTGTACTCTTTATAGTGGCACATTTTGCATTTGTTTACTTGAGGGCAAGGAAATGAGTAGGAAGACACGTTCGAAAACGTCATTCGAAGCCGAGAAGCTGTCCATTGGTTACTACATCAGCAGTAAACAGAGCAGCGTGTATGATCATTGTCTGATGATGATAGGTTGCGGCAAGTGGCCCGCAGGGATGCGCTTGCCGTCTATACGTGATGCTGAAAAGGCGTGGGGCGTTAATCGGATGGCAATACAGCATGCGTACAGATCGCTTGCGTCACAGGGTGTTGTGGTCTCTAAATCAAGATCGGGATATTACGTGACCAACCAGGAGGGCATTCATAGGATATCCGACCATCGCATCGAACTAGAGAATCTTCACTTGAGATTCTCGGATACCATTACGAAGACAACCGGATTAGCCCCACTGCCAGTCTTTCGTTATTTGACCAAGCTGGCACAGATTCGTGATCGGGAAGCGCCGATGTGTGCCTTCGTGGAATGCACGCTGACTCAAGCATCAGCTCACGCCCATGAAATTGCAGAACGACTTGGCCTATCAGTCATGCCTATGACTGTCGCAGACATCGCAGGTAAAGAAAATCGTATTCCTAGAAGCGTCAGTGTTCTGTTGACGACTTACTTCCACTACACTCAACTTTTGCCCCTTCAGGAATCCGGCAGACTGGAAGTTGTCACAGTACCTGTTGAAGTATCTCTGCAGCTTGCGGAACTGACAAAACACTGCCGCCATGTCTTAATCGTACTTGAGAAAGAACAGCAAACGGCGAGAACTGTAGCCGAAGATGCGGGCAGGATCCTTAACTGCCCACCTCTTGAGATAAGGATAACCAGTAACGTAGATGCAGCATTGACTGACATTCTGGAATCGTCCCGTTCCTCGGAGGTTCCAGAATCTTTCGTTCTGGTTTCGCCGCACGAATGGAATAGCATCGACCAGAAATGGAGGGATCATCCGAATGTGCGACTAGTGCCATTCCGGATTCGTGATGAGGCTTGGGATCTGATTGCTGACATGGTAGGAATGCCCATGGGAGCACTGGGTTGAATTGTAAATCGGAGGCGTAAGAATATGAAATCGTCAATGTTTGTGCGGCGGTTTTTCATTGCAAGTGCAGTTTTCAGCGTTTTCACATTCTGCGCAACAGTCCATTCGCAGAAGAATGGAGATTTAGCAGAGCAGGTATCTATCGCCCAGACCATCGAAGATCTGAAAACGGATCTTGACAGTATTTTCGACGAGATATCGACTCCCGGTGCAGCAGTGGCTATCGTCTCAGCAGATTCCATTATATGGATTGGCACCTTTGGTTTTGCCAACATTGAAACCCAAGAACCAGTGACCGAAAACACGCATTTCTGCATCGGCTCATGCACCAAGAGCTTTCTCGGGCTCGGGTTTCTCAAGCTTCTGGACGAAGGGGAGATTGACCTGAATACACCTGTGAAAGAAATAGCTCCGGAGATCGAGATAGACAATCCCTGGGCTGATACTCATCCGGTGAGAGTCATTCATCTGCTGGAGCACACGGCTGGGTTCGACGACTCACACCCCAATTGGTTCTACTTCAAGGGCCCTGTGCTGCCTCTGCGACGCGCACTTGAGGAGAAGGCACGGCTACGCAAAGTACGTTGGCAACCAGGTACTCGTTATAGTTACTCAAGTGCTGGATTTGTTCTGGCTGGATATATCCTGGAAAAAGTCAGTGGGCAACGATATGAGGATTACCTGAAAGAGAATTTGCTGGATCCCATTGGCATGAGGACTTCCACAATCGGAAGTTCCGAGGAATGCAGGCGACTACTCGCCGTTGGCTACGACAGATACGCGAGACCATTTCCAGTTTGGTATGATTATGACGAACCCGCCGGGGCCATGAACTCCTCCATCAAGGAAATGGCTCTCTTTGTTCAGTTCATGTTGAACCGGGGAGTAGCAGGCAATGCGCGGATTATCTCGGATGTCCAGTTTAGCAGGGTTGGAAGGCCTAGTTCCACTCTGGCGGCAGAAGCAGGTCTGGAGTCGGGCTATAGTTTTGGCATCGGTACCAGCTATCGAGGCGGCGCAAAATGGCTTTCTCACGGAGGAGCTGTTCCCGGTTTCCTGGCCGCGTATGCCGCCAGCCCTGAAAACAGGATAGGCTATGTAGTTTTACAGAACTCATTTGATATCTCGTTCCACGATGACATGTTCACCTGCGTACCGAACTACGCGAATTCCCTTGCACACTCCGTGGCACCTAGTCCCTCACCGCCGGTACCGGCAGATGTGCTTGAGACGTATTGCGGCTACTACGAACCTCGCAGCCCGAGGCTGCAGCTGATGGCATTCGCTGATCTGCTGACAGGGGGGTTGACCGTATCTTTCGAGAGGGATACGCTTTATACCCAGGGTTTCATGGAGGACAGAACGCCGCTAATTCCTGTTTCTGACAACTTATTTCGCCTACCGTGGCATCCGGAAGCAAGTTCTATATTCACCAGGTCTTCTGAGGGTCGCATGGTCTACGCCTCTATGGGATCATACTACGAAAAGACATCAGTCTGGGTGGTCTACCTGCATCGAGTATTGGTTTTAGCAGCAGTGTTGATCATGTTATCCTCGATAATATATTCCCTATTTGGGGTTCCAGCGCATATCTATAAGAAACTCAAGCACAAAAACAAGCGATCAAAGTACATCAGAATGAGAGTGATTCCACTCCTCGCCGTCCTTTCCCTCATACTCGGAGTCGTGAACATAGGTGATCAGACTATCCTGGAACTTGGCATGGTGACACCGCTCAATATCATATTCTTCGTGTCGACTCTGGTTTTCGCCGGACTGTCAACACTCAGCCTGTTGACGACATTTCGCAGTTTCTTCAAACCGGTGAGGATGAGCGCTCGAGTGTATGCTGTGCTGCTTTCCTTATCGTGCTTTGGGTTTACAGTTTATCTGAGTTATTGGGGTGTGATTGGATTGAGGCTGTGGGCTTACTAGCTACTTATATGCGCTGGGGCCTTCCGCCACTTCATTCATGGGTAACGTGCAGGGTCGTTTTGTCAAGTACGGCATTCAGGGAAACAGCCACAATGACCCGTAAATTCTTGTGCCACAACGCGAGTATGGACTTCAACCCCCCCACCTCCACCATATTCCAGCGCCCAAAAGGCGATCTTAACTTACGGGGCTATCGGAGATGCTGCACAAAAGGAGATCTCACGCGTCCGTCACCTAAATACATCCTCAGTGGAAACATCGACGTATTAGAGTTGTCTGGTGATCCAGACAGGAAGAGAGAACCGATTAGATGAAACAGAGAATACCCACTGTCGCGTTACTGATCATAGCAGTAATCATTCTGGCTTTTGATGCCTTTGCCGACACGGCGGAAGAGCTGGGTATGAACAAGAAGCCTGGGTTCATATCGGTCCCTGATGGCCGGCTGTATTATGAAGAAGCAGGGAAAGGAACATGCATCGTTTTTCTTCATGATGGTATTTTCCACAGCGAGGTTTATGACTCTCAGTTTGCCGCCTTTGCCGAAAACCATCGAGTAATCAGATATGATCGCCGAGGATACGGACGATCAGACGATGCTCATCAGCCATATTCGAATATCGATGATCTTAAGGCTGTCTTTGACACTCTTGGAATCGATAGTGCCCTCGTGGTTGGATGCTCCGCAGGTAGCGCTCTCGCTATCGACTTCACCCTGAAATATCCACATCTCGTTACAGGTCTTGTCCTGATCGGGCCGGTCGTAAGCGGTATGGGATACACCAGTCACATGCTCACTCGCGGAGGCCACATGACAAGCGACATTCTCACAGATCCGGAACGTACAGCAGCCTACTTTGTTGACACCGACCCTTATGAGTTCTGCCAATCCAGTCATGAGGCAAAAGCCAAGGCCAGGGCTTTGCTGGCGGCTTTTCCGCACAACGCAGACTTCAGCGATGGCTATTTCGAACGAGGCCCTGATCGTCCGGCAGTTCGCTTCTTGAGCGAGATCAAGGTGCCGACCCTGATCATTGTGGGGGAAGGGGATGTCCCGGACGTTCACGCTCATTCCGGAGCAATTGAAGCCGGAATCAGCAGCTCGCAGCGCGAGGTTGTTTCAAAAGCCGGACATTTGGTCGCGCTTGAGAAGCCTCAAGAGGTCATCGACCTGATCCGATCTTTTCTCGCGGAGTCGATGTTTTTCAATATGATCTCACGGGAGGGGATGCCGGCAGCAGTCAAAGCCTATCGGGAATCGCTGGCCCGGAATCCGGAGCAGAAGCCATTGGCAGAATCTCGGCTGAATCAACTGGGGTATCAGAGTCTGCTATCGGGCAACATCAATGGCGCATTAGCGCTCTTCGAACTGGCTGTTGATATCTATCCCGGTTCTTTCAACGTGTACGACAGCTACGGTGAAGCGCTGCTGGCTAGCGGTGACACGGCTCAAGCCATTACCAACTATAAACGGTCATTGGAATTAAACCCAAACAATACCAATGCCACCCAGGTGCTTAGCGGAATCTCAAAGAAGTAGTTGTCGGCGCTGAGAGTTTTGTGGTTTCCAACGGAATGGACACCCAATACAATTTGGGCCCGATGAATGAGATGTTTACCGGTGCAGTGGACGTTGCGCTCTTACGAGTCGCCGATTACACCGAGCGTTTTGGGAACAGCGGAGTCCAGTGAAGAACTTGGAAGGAGCAACGATGCAAAGACGCAAATTGGGAAGGAGCGGCCTGGAAGTTTCGGCTCTCGGGCTGGGCTGTATGGGCATGAGTTTTTCCTACGGTCCTCCCAAGGACACGAAGGAGATGACCTCTCTACTTCTGGCCGCTGTGGAACGCGGCGTCACGTTTTTTGACACCGCTGAAGTGTACGGCCCATTCATCAACGAAGAGCTCGTGGGTAAAGCCCTTGCTCCGTTCCGTGGGCAAGTGGTGTTAGCCACCAAGTTCGGGTTCAAGCTTGATCCCAACAGGGGGCCGAAGTGGGTTGGCCTTGATAGTCGGCCAGAACACATCAAGCAGGTCGCCGAAGCTTCGCTCAAGCGACTCAAGGTCGATGCCATCGATCTGTTCTACCAACATCGTGTTGACGAGAACGTGCCAATCGAAGACGTGGCGGGAGCGGTGAAGGATCTGATGCGGGAAGGCAAAGTCAAGCACTTCGGCCTTTCTGAAGCAGGAGTGCAAACGATCCGCCGCGCACACGCCGTTCAACCGGTCACTGCGCTCCAGAGCGAATATTCGCTCTGGACGAGAACCCCAGAGAAGGAAGTGATACCGACCCTTGAGGAGCTCGGAATCGGCCTCGTTCCGTACAGCCCGCTGGGCAAGGGTTTTCTCACGGGCAAGATTGATAAAAAATCGACCTTCGACAGTTCCGACTTCCGCAGCACCCTCCCTCGATTCACGCCGGAGGCGCTCAAAGCGAATCAGGCCCTGATTGATCTGCTCGGCAAGATTGGTCAGCGGAAAAAGGCGACACCAGCTCAAATAGCGCTGGCGTGGCTGCTGGCCCAGAAGCCGTGGATTGTGCCCATCCCAGGCACCACGAAGCTGCACCGCCTGGACGAGAACATCGGAGCAGTTGCAGTCGAACTCACTTCCGAGGATCTCCGTGAAATCGATACCGCCGCGTCGAAGATCACAGCGCAAGGGGCTCGCTATCCGGAAAACCTGGAGAAACTGACCGGTCGCTGAGAAGAGGTTCACCCGCAACAAAAGCGTCACGATTTGGCCACAATGATTTTGCCGGCACGGAGAATTCACACGACGATGGAGCTAACACCTTTACCTGAAACAGTCATCTTAATAGATCGTAAATGTAATCAAGGGTTTGGATTGCCGTGGGCTGCAATTCAACTCGACAAGGATAAATTATGTCAAGAGATATTACCATACTCGCAATTCTTTTATGGCCCCTGCTGCTGACACCATCAATGGCGGTCGGTTACGATGCCATCGGCAAGATAGCATTTTACTCCAATCGAGGCGGCCGCGATGACATCTGCATCATGAATGCGAATGGCAGTGACGTGCAACTGGTCACGAAGGGCGAGTATGGTGGGAAATGTCCGGATCTGTCCCCGTATGGCTCACAAATCGTGTTCGTGTCTCTCCGAGATGGCAATTCAGAACTTTACATGATAGACTTTGCCACCGGCGCTCAAGGACGCCTGACAGACCTGCCCAGCACAGAACGTCAGCCGAAATGGTCCCCCGACGGGCGACGCATCGCCTTTCAGTCCGACCGCGACGGTAATTATGAAATTTATACGATGGATGCCGACGGTACAAACTGGCAACGGCTGACATTCAGCGATGCCGAGGAACTCTGGCCCAAATGGTCGCCCGATGGACACCGGATTGTGTTCAATTCATTCCGTGACGAAAACTGGGAGATATATATTGTTAACTCCGACGGCACTGATTTACGACGGCTGACCAATACCCTGGATGTAAACGAAACCGGAGGCGCCTGGTCACCGGACGGTAAACATATCGCATTCAGGAGCGGACCGCCGCGGCAGTTTCAGGGCAACATACATATTATAGATGTCGATGGCACCGATGAGACCGAGTTGACTGATTTTGACGGAGTAGAAGAGAATCCAATCTGGTCGCCCGATGGTAAGCAGATCGCTTTTCAAACCATGAAGGACGGCAATTTCGAAATCTATGTAATGGACGCCGATGGTTCGAATCTGAGGAATTTGACCAACCACCCGGCGAATGACTACTGGCCCTCGTGGGTGTCTTCGTCGGCCGACCAAACGTCGCCGCCAAGGGCGCCGAATACAAGCAATGACAGGATTGAACCAGAAGTAGACGAGATCTTTTCGGAGTGTAACAAGCCCGGTTCACCGGGCGCAGCAGTCGTCGTTCTGAAGGATGGTCAGATTGTCTTGAGTAAAGGTTATGGTACTGCCAACCTAGAGCATGACATCCCGATTACGACCACCACGGTTTTCTGGGTTGCATCTCTATCGAAGCAGTTCACCGCCATGGCTATTACGATGTTGGAGAAACAGGGGAAGCTCTCGATTGATGACGAAATACATAAGTATCTTCCCGAACTGCCTGATTTCGGAGCCCGGATCACGGTTCGACACTTGTTGCACCACATGTCCGGGCTGCGAGACGATCTGACCATGTGGCTACTTGCGGGCAACCATATCGAGGATATCATTACCGAGAGAGACCTGCTTACACTTATACGATGTCAGAAGCAACTGAATTTCTCTCCAGGCTCGAAATACGGCTACTCCGACGCGAACTATATACTTTTAGCAGAGATTGCGTCGAGAGTGACAGGAGATTCATTCGCAAATTGGGTCGAAAGGAATATCCTTTTGCCCCTGGAAATGACTTCCAGCCGCTTTGTGGTGAATGAAGCCGAGCCCGTCAAGAACCGTGCTTATTGCTATAAGAAGAATAGTGCCGGGGACTTTAGAAATGTGCTGCTGAATATGAATTATGCCGGCCCGACCGGCCTGCTCACAACGGCCGAGGATATGGCCAAGTGGGTATTGAATTTTGAATCCGGGAAAATAGGTGGTGATTCAGTCCTTGAGGCAATGCTAACGCAGGGGGTGCTAGATGATGGTGATCAGATCAAATATGCTCGGGGTTTAACCGTTGACAGGTACAACGGCCGTAAACTGATCAGACATTCCGGTACTGACGCCGGTTTCAACAGTCATATGTCATATTTTCCCGATGAACGGCTGGGCGTAGTCGTGCTTTCCAACTTCGAGTCCAATCCGTGGGATATGGCGACCAAAGTGGCTGACCTATTCTTACCAGTTTCCGATGAATCAGCCGATGAAGAACTCGAGGAAAGTCCGTCAGAATCGCGTTCGGAGCCGGTTGCCGTCAAGCTGACAGACGATCAACTGGCTGCCTGTGCAGGTACCTACTGGTATTCGGACAGTTGGAATTGGCTGGTCCGCTGCATAATTGTGGAGGATAATGCGATTTACTATGTCCGTTCCGACGACGATCGAAGCGAGCTTATTCCCGTTTCTGAAAATGAGTTCCTTTTGGCCAGCAATGATAAACTGGTCGTGCGTTTCTCCCGCTTGGAAAATGGTCATTTCACGGACCTAACGTTTGACGCCACCAGCCAGCAACCTTCGCATGCCGTGCGCGTTGAGCACCTTGAGCCGACTAAAAAGGACCTGTCCGAATATGAAGGGCTCTACTACGCTGAAGAGTTGGATGCCTTGCATAGGCTCGTTGTCAGCGGAGGAGAAGTATTCAACGTGAAGTTTCGATACGATCCGGACACACCCTGGACCTGGGTAGTCAAAGACAGGTTCACCTTTATGGATGGCGACGGGCATGTTACTTTCCGACGGGACGCACGAGATCAGGTAATTGGATATGTAATCGATTTCCCACGGGTGCTGAATATCTTCTTTGAGAAACTGAGGTAAATGGACGTTCAGCTGGGCTCTGATCCATACCCACTTGAGGGCCGTAACGGTCACAAAATGGTCACAATACGGCGTAAGTCCTTGTCCCGCAACGCGAGTA
>JAOUEU010000235.1 GCA_029858555.1 Candidatus Zixiibacteriota bacterium | reverse complement strand
GTCCGAAGCAAACGAGAAATGCATCTGCTTTATGAGCCACGCCCCCTCCTGCTTCTCGAGAACTCCCGTCCACCGCGTGTTCAGCCACGCATAGGGCCGTCCCTGGAAATTACCCCGGTCATCCAGGATAGCCGAAAACCAGGCTACATCGCCCGATCGCGAAAGATTGATTCTCAAGTCCCTTATGTCCGAACTCGTCGCATGAAAATCATCTCTCATGAAGAAACTCTCGGTCATCTGCCGAAACGCCTCGAAACCTTTGATCGTCGACGCCGAATCGGGATGAAAGATGAAAAACGAGGGGTCTTTGGCAATCGCGCCGTACAGTCTCTCCGTGTCTTTGTCAGGACAAGCCCACTCGATACTCGCTCGAACAGCCTCTTCAACTTTGGCCTTCTCCGCCTCATAATCGATTTCTGGCGACATGGCGCAACCTCCTATGAATGAGAAGATGGTCAAAACGATGAATGGTTTCATGTATTTCATTTCCCGGTCCTCCTGAAGGTTGAAACGAATCACTTCCGAGTATATGACGAATAACGGGATTCAAATGTCAACTACAGCCTGCCCGCTCCGGCAACAAATAGTCAGCTGGACCGCGACGTCTTCTAGAGGCACGCTGTTGCCTGCCGGCAGACAGCTGCAGCCGCCGGAGGCCGACCGGGTTGCGTCGAAAATACGTAACACTCGGATACTCATTCTCGTATAGAGCCTCATACAATAATAAATACCTCCACGGCTTGAAGACACCATCATCTGGGATAGTAAGCACCATGTCTTGTAAGGTAAACTTCATAGCCGGGGCGATTCTCGCAGGGATTGTCCTGTCCACATCGAGCGCATCCTACTGCAGCAGCCCCGACGACAAGGCCGGTCAGATCGACACGTTAATGACGGCCTTCCACCAGCAACGTCAGTTTCACGGCGTCGTGCTGGTCGCAGAAAACGGCAAGGTTCTCTATAACAAAGCCTTTGGCATGGCCGACCGCGAAAACCACGTCCCGAATACGTTCCGGACACCCTTTCGAATAGCGTCCATGTCCAAGCAGTTTGCCGCCGCCGCGGCGATGATGCTTGTTAGTGATGGCAGGCTCCGTCTTGATGATCACGTTTGCGATTATCTGCCCGATTACCCAAAGGAAACCGGGCAGAGCGTGACCGTTGATCACCTGCTGACTCACACCTCCGGTATCATCCAGGATAATCCTCTCAAAGGAGCCTTCGCGGAGAACAAGTACCGACCCAACACACACCGGGAGATGCGGAGCTACTTCCAGGACAGCTCTCTGCTCTTCATTCCCGGTCAGGGGTTTCAGTACAGCAACTTCAACTACAACCTGTTGGCTATGATTATAGAGGCCGTATCCGGGAAACCGTATGCCGAGTTTCTGCAGGAAAGAATATTCGCCCCCCTGGGTATGTCACAATCGGGTACTGGTGACGGCGCCGCCGCCTCGCCGCCGGTCGCCACCGGTTACGAATGCGCTTTCCTGAAAGCTCCCGCTCCGGCGCAGCCACCGCACCCGTCGACCTGCCAGGGATCGGGTGACGTGTATGCTACTGTCGGTGATCTTCTCAAGTGGGACCGGGCGCTTTACACCGAGACCCTCCTGCCCGCAGAGTACCGTGATATGATGTTCACCGCCTATGCCAACGATGGCCGGTATGGCTACGGTTGGCAGATGGGAGGCTATCCGATCGGTAACGGCAGCGATTCCGTTTATGCCGTGTATCACGACGGCGGCGGTCCCGGAATGCAATCCATCATCATCCGTCTCCCCGACGACAAGCGACTGATAGTAATCCTGTCCAACCACAACGAACCCTGGCTGCATATAAGACTGTCGCGCCCCAGAGAAGACATCGCTCCGCAGATTCTGGCGATCCTTTACGGGCGCGAATACGAACTCCCGAAGACATCCGCCGCCTATACCCTGGCCGTGGCCGACACGCTTTCCGCCGACTATGATCTCCCGAGCGAATTCGCAAAGCTGCACACTGAGCGCCCCGAGGAGTTTTCCTTCGACGGCGACGAGTTCTACTGCGCCGGCCTCTGTTACATGTGGGACAAGAAACCGCAGAAGGCCCTGCCGTTTCTTCAGGTAGCCGTGGAAGAACTGGGCACGGACCATCTGCCGCACGGCTGGCAGTGCCGCAATGTCTACGGTGAGGCGCTGTTCGCACACGGCCTTATTGAAAAAGGCTGCATCCAGTTCGAAAAATCATTGGAACTCAAGCCCGATAATCCCACGGCGGTCCGGACTCTGAAGGCGGCCGAACCTTACCGGTAAGCAGCGAGCTTCGAAATCGCCCTGGTGCCGGTTAATTATGAACCGCTTCGGTAATTGCCCCATCAACCGGTTGTTGTAAAGTCCTGTCCTATCGAACCGGATTCTGAGTTTCGTCAGGCGCTGTGTGCAAAAGCGCCTTTCAGACTCGCCCCATCACGCCGAGTCTAACTCGATGATTTGAGTTTGCCTTGCCCATAATTCTCACTATTTTACTTTCAGCGAGTTGCTTAACGGCCTTCGCATCGGCATGAAGAAGGAATCTGCCCATGATGGCGGATGATTCATATAGCGACAGAACCAGGTCCTCAATCGCCCTGGCTGCCGGCACCATCGTTTCGCATTACAGGATTATTAGCAAAATCGGTGTCGGTGGCATGGGCGAGGTGTACCTGGCGGACGATACCGAGCTTGACCGCAAGGTGGCTCTCAAGTTCCTTGCCCCGCATCTCTGCCAGGATGAGGACTGTCGCACTCGCTTCAAGCGCGAGGCCCAGGCCGCCGCAAGACTCAGCCATCCCAACATCATCACGGTGTTTGAAGTCGCCGAGCATCAGGGACGTCCCTTCTTTGCCATGGAATACATCGAAGGACTGTCGCTGCGCGACTATGCCTCCCGCAAGGAACTGTCAATAGGACAGATTCTCGAGATCGGTGTGCAGGTTTGCGAAGGCCTGCAGGCCGCACACGAGGCCGGCGTCACGCACCGCGATATCAAACCATCCAACGTTGTCATTGACTCGCGCGGGCGTGTCCGTATCGTCGATTTCGGCCTGGCGGCCGTGAAAGGCGCCACCCACGTCACAAAAACCGGCTCGACCCTTGGCACGGTCGGATACATGTCGCCCGAGCAGGTGCGCGGTGAAGATGTCGACCGCCGCAGTGACCTGTTCTCGCTCGGAGTCGTTTTCTATGAGATGATTACAGCACGGGCGCCGTTCAGAAAAGACAGCGAAGCTGCTACCATGAATGCCGTTTTGAACGACTCGCCGGAACCGCTGTCAAGATTCAAGAGCGGTGTGCCCGCCGACCTCGAACGGATCGTGTGCCGGCTCCTTCAAAAAGAAAAACGGCTTCGCTATCAGACTGCCGGCGACCTGGCCGCCGACATGAAGCTCGTGGAAACATCCCGCCGCCCGCTGAGTGCGCCCTTCCGGACGGCCACCCGCTCGAGCATCTCACGCGTGGGCCTGCCTGCTCTGGTGTTCGTCTTATTCGCGCTCATCCTTTCCGGACTGAAACCATGGCGCTTATTAACATCACCTTCCGAAAAAGCGGCGGCCGCGCCCCGGCGCCTGGCCGTGCTCTACCTGAAAAATCGCGGCTCCCCCGCCGATGAGTACCTCAGCTACGGTATCACCGAAGACCTCACCGTTGACCTCACTCGCATTGGAACCATCGGCGTGGCACCCATGCGTTCGGTCATGTTGTACAAGGATTCCGCCGGAGAACTCCAGGACATAGCCAGGCAGTTGCGCGTGAATCTCGTCCTGGACGGTTCTCTTTACAAGACCGGCGACATTGTCCGCATCTCGGCGCAACTGGTCGACGTGACCTCCGGAACAAACTTGTGGGCTGATCGGTGGGAGGAGAAGATCGAGAATCTCCCTCACATTAAAGAGGCCCTCGCGCAAAGCGTCAGCCGGGCGCTGGCCGTCGATACATCCGTCGTCCGTACGGCGCAGATCGGCTCACCGGAGACGGAGAATGCCGTGGCCTATGACTACTATCTCAGGGGCAAGTACGCCTTCGAGCACAAAGCCAACGAAGCCGACGTCGAGACGGCTTTTGGCCTTTTCAACAAGGCCGTCGAGCTGGAGCCGATGCTGCTGGCCGCGCGCACCGGTGTTGCCAAGGTGCTTATGCACAAGGGCCAATACGAACCAGCCAGAGAGCAGCTGACGTCTATACTCTCTGATGCCCGGCGGCTGGGCTTGCGCTCAGATGAAGCGGAAGTTCTTCGGTTTCTGGCCTTTTACCATCTGCTCAAGTCTCACTGGGACGAGGGACAGGCGTGCGCCGAACAGGCCCTGCGGATATCCGGTGAGCTGGGTGACCTGATGGGGGAAGTGGAGGCCCTGAGGTTTGTCATAGAGACACATCGGATAAGAGGAAGGTTCGACGAGGCGTTTGCACTGTTCCAACGCCTGCTCGACCTGAACCGCCGGCTCGACGATAGGGCCGCCGAGGCCCGGTCGCTCGGCAGTATGGGAAACGTATATTTCGAAAAGGGCGAATACGACAGCGCTCGTGACCTGTATGAACAGGCACTGGTCATAGGATCGGAATGCCATGACAGATCTGTCGAAGCATACTTGAGAGACGGTCTGGGAGCCATGTATTTCATCCAGGACGACCCCGAGCGGGCCCTGCAGGAATACGGCCGAGTGCTCCAGATGTACACGCAACTCAACGAGCCCCAGGGGATGGGCGAAGTCCTCATTCATATGGCGCGGGCCCTCAGTGACCAGAGCAGCCATGACAGCGCCCTGCACCTGTCCGCACGCGCCCTCGAAATCTTCACTCAGCTTGGCGACCACAAAGGAAAAGCCAATGTGCTTTTCAACAGAGGCCGGACGTACGCGGCTATCGGCGACCCGGATACAGCCCTGCAGAATTTCAATCTTGCCCTGGAACTCTACATCGCACTCGAAGACCGGTACAACACAGCGGCTACTCTTGGCAATCTGGCCGGAATATACGCCGACCGGGAGCAATACGAACAGGCTGTCCGGCATTACGACCGGGCCTCCGAACTTTTCGCCGAATTG
>JAOUEU010000234.1 GCA_029858555.1 Candidatus Zixiibacteriota bacterium | reverse complement strand
CGAAGCATGCGACGAATGACTCGGAGATCACCCCGTCCGGCGGCGTTCAAGTGCTGCACGGCGTGGTGCGAAGGTCGCAGTGTGAAAATAAGTGCGATGTTTTTTGTTGACACTATGTCGGTCTGGGATAGCTTTTTAACTAAAATCAATGAGGTAGAATATGCTCATGTTTAAATAAGTAACGTTCAGAAAAAGGAGGAGACTTACATGGTTGAAATCGCTAATGTTTGTGTGACGGGAAATCTAATCATAGCATCACTATAATCCATAAATTGCTTGGAGGAAAAGCCACATGCGATTTAAGTTTCTAACGTTAATAGGCGTCCTCAGCGTGCTTCTGGCGAGCACGGCTTTCGGTGCGGTTACCGGCAAGATCACCGGTCAAATAACCGACGTCGAGACCAAGGAGGCGCTTATAGGTGTGACCGTTTCCGTTATGGGAACCAACCTCGGTGCTATTACCGACCTGGACGGTAACTACATTATTCTTAACGTCCCGGTCGGTGACTACGTTCTTTCGATCAGCGCCGTGGGTTATGCGACACTGGAAGTCAGCAACGTTCACGTCTCAGCGGATCTGGCTACGTATCAGAATCACGAGCTGTCTTCAAGAGCCACCGATCTGGGAACCACCATTTCCGTGCGGGCGGAAGCGCCGCTGGTCATCAAGGACAAGACGACCACGGTAGACATCGTCCAGCGCGACGAGCTGCTGGCCATGCCGGTCCGCGGCTTCGAGCAGGTGGTGGGCATCCAGAACAGTGTCGTGCGAATGAATTCCAACGTCGACATACGCCAGCGCGGCAACAGAGAGTCGACCTCCCAGGCGCCGGAGATCAACCTGCGCGGAGGGCGGCCTTCGGAAGTTGCGTACTATGTTGACGGTTTCTCACAGCAGGACCCGCTGACCGGAATCTCATCGGCCAATATCAGCAATAACGCCATCAAAGAGATTTCGGTGACATCGGGAGCCTTCTCAGCCGAATATGGCCACGTCGCTTCGGGTATCGTTAACGTGACGACCAATTCCGGCGGTGAAGAATATCACGCCAACGCCGAGGTGGTGACCGACAACGCCTTCAAGGAGTTGGGTTACGACAGTTTCGACCAGAACTGGTATGCGGGTGATTTCAGCGGTCCGATTCCCGGGACCGAGAAGGGGTTTTTCTTCTTTTCCGGGGAGCGCCGCTGGCTGGCTGACCGGACACCTTCAACCAGGACCAAACAGGTCTACGAGGATTTTGGGCTGGTTGACGTTTATGATCTGGATAATCCGCAGCGTATGCCCTACAACAGTCTCAGCGGGTGGTCGTACCAGGGGAAGATCGACTACAACTTCACGCCCAACTTCAAGTTCGCGCTGAGCGGCAACGGTTCGTATGACAGTTGGCAGGAGTACCGGCACTATTACATGAACCCTCGTTATACGAACCAGGTGCAGCACTCACCGCGCTACGTCGACAAGAACCTGGGCCTGAACGCGAAGATTACGCACACCCTGGACCCCGAAACGTTCTATAACTTAAGCGTGTCGTATTTCCAGACGGAGCGGATTCGCGGTGACGGCGTACTCTTTGACGATTATCCCGGTCATGTGCGTGAGTTGGTCAACCCGACCTGGGATTTCTATAATATTTATCGCGAGGGTGACAGCCTGTTCGCCAGCGATTATGACCCGACCATCGAGTCCGGTTCGGAGGAGGACACGTTTGTGACCTTCTATGAGTCGTACTGGGACGGCTATTTTGAGCGTCAGTCCTCGTACATTCAGGCAAAGGGTGACATCACCAGGCAGATGATGGCCCATCACACGGTCAAGTTCGGGTTCGATTTCCAGCGTCACACGGTGCGCTTTTTCGAGAATCTGAACGCCAGCCTGGGGAACCTCGATACACGGACCAACCGGTACGGCTATGACCTCGAGGCCGAACCTTCCGATGTCGAGACCTTCCTGAACGACACGAAGCACCCGATCAACCTCGGGCTGTACCTTACGGATCGGTTCGACTGGCGGGGGATGATCATCAGCGCGGGAGTGCGCTTTGACTATTTTGACTACAAGGCGCTACGCTTGAAGAATGTGTCCCAGCCGACCGACGCCGACAATCCGGATCCAGAGGGTGGTGTCGATAAGGTGATTGACAGGTCAGACCTGGAAGACAGCGAGAAGTTCACGCGCGTCTCGCCGCGCCTGGGAATCAGCTTCCCGGTCAGTGACCGGACGCAGTTGCATATCAACTACGGCAAGTTCTTCCAGCGGCCGGATCTGCGCAATCTTTATGTCGGGTACAATTTCCTTGAGGCGCGGATCGACGCCGGCTCCTACTACGCCTTCCCGAGCCCCAATTTGGAGCCGGAGAAGACCACGCAGTATGAAGTCGGTATCACCCACCAGTTGGGCGATTTCACCGCTTTTAATATAACGGCCTACTACAAGGACGTGACCGACCTGACGCAGATATTCCACCAGTCGCCCGCGTACCCGACGGCGTATGATTTCTATTCGAACACCGACTACGGCACGATCAAGGGAGTCGACTTCAGCGTGACCATGCGGCGGACACGGAATATTGCCATGAGTGTCAAGTACTCGCTCGGTTACGCGACCGGCACCGGTTCTTACAACCAAACGCAGTTCAACATTGCCTGGAAGAATTCTCTGGGCACGCCGAAACAGACCAATCCGCTGGATTACGACCAGCGTCACACCCTGATCGGGATGTTTGACCTGCGGACCGGCAAGGGTGAAGGGCCCAAAATCGGCGAGATTTACCCCCTGGAGGACTTCGGGCTCTTTACCATCATCCAGCTGGCCAGCGGCACGCCGTACACGCCGATGGAGGTCTACGACGGTGTCAGCCCGAACGCCGCGGTGCAGCAGATTCCGACCGGAACCGTTAATTCGGCTAATCTGCCGTGGCAGTTCGTTATCGATCTCAAGCTGGAGCGGAGTTTCACCATCAGCAAATACAAGCTCGTTCCGTACCTGTGGGTCAAGAACCTTCTCGACCGCGAGAACGTCCTGAACGTCTACGAGGGTACCGGCAAGGCCGACGTGTCGGGGTACCTGCAGAGCGCGGAGGGCCAGGTGCGGGCCTCGGAAACGGCTGAAGACCCGGAGACGGGTCTGACGCGCGGCGAAGAGTTCTCGTACCGTTATGATCTTGCCCAGAATAATCCGAAAAACTACTCCAATCCCCGGATGATACTGTTCGGATTGCGGGTGTCATTCTGAGAAATATGAGGGATATTAAGATGAAAATAAAGTTTTTGACCTGTTTGCTGATATTCCTTGTCGCGCTGCCGCTGGCGGCGGCGCCACCCGCGGGATTGGGGGGAAAATCAGCACCGTCCATGTCACAGCTAATCGATAACGCCTCGTTTATCGATGCCAACCTCATTTACATGTTTGTTACCAACCACGGTAACTTCGCCAGGGACCTGGCCGGCGTGTTCGGTAACGACTACGGGACATATTACCCGTATGCGGGCACCGAGGATATCCTTTCGGGAGCCAACATCAGGTCGCCGTTATATGCCGGCGGTTTGTGGATTGGCGCTCTCGACTCGGCGGCGCGGGCCACCGGCACGGAAGTGGAGGCCATCAGGATTATCGTATCCGAGTACAGTGATGAATATGTTCCGGGCCCGATCGACACGATAAACGACACGGCCTTTGCGGACAACCGGGATTTCCGGGTGTACAAAATATACCGGGACAGCCTGGAAGGCAACCCCAACCAGGACTATCTCGACTGGCCGGTCGACCAGGGGGCCCCGGTGGATGACGAGGGGAAGCCGGCCCTGGTGGGCGACCACATGTGCTGGGCGGTTTTCAACGATATGGATCCCGATCAGCACGACAACCGGTCGGGTGAAACGCTACCGCTGGGGATCGAGGTGAGGCAGACCACCTTCGCCTTCGCGCGCCAGGGTTCGCTGGGAAGCATCGTCTTCCTGAGGTTCCAGGTCTTTAACAGAAGTGTCCACACTCTCCAGGAGTGTTACTTCTCGATCTGGGTCGATCCTGACCTCGGCGGCGCCGGCGACGACTATGTGGGATGCGACACTACCATCGATCTTGGTTTTGTTTACAATGCCGATGACGCCGATCAGTACTACGGCGGTTCGACACCGTGCCTGGGTATTGACTTCTTCCAGGGGCCGCTGGAATTTACAGGCGATGACGCCGACACAGCCCTGATGTGGAATGATACCCTGGTCGGGTATGTCAATATGGGCATGACGTCATTCAATAAGTATATCAACGGTACCGATCCGCGAAGCGCTTCGGAATCGTACAATTACATGAAGGGTCTGAACAAGGACGGCACGAATTACGAGTATCCTCCGGGCAATGTCTTGAAGTATGTGCACACCGGTGACCCGGTGGAAGGCACGGGTGACCTGGATATCGCGCCGGCCGACCGCCGCTGGATGCAGACGACGGGTCCATTCCCAGGCGGCGCTTTCCGTCCGGGTGACAGCACGGAAATCCTGGCGGCGATTATCGTCGGGCAGGGTTCGGATCGGCTGTCGTCAATCACGGTTATGAAGGAGCTGGACAAGTTTGCGCAGAAGGTTTACGAATCCGGCTTCAACCCGCCGCCGCCGCCGGTCAAGCCGAATGTGACGATCGCCACTCTCAGCGGAGAGATCACGCTGTCGTGGGATGACACTTCGGAAGTCGACCCCGGCGAGTTCCCGTTCGAGGGATATTCGGTCTGGCAGGGTCAGACGAAGAGCGGCCCGTGGCGCCTGCTGCAGACTTTTGATATCAAGAACGAGATCGACAGCCTGACCGACATCTTCTTCGACGTGCAGTCGGGCTTGTTCCTGCCCCAGTCGGTGCGCGCACTGAAGAACCTGGGCCTGGAATACCACTACACGACGAAAATCAATAAGTTCACGAACGAGCCTCTGCGGGATGCCCAGGATTACTACTTCGCCGTGTCAGCGTTCTCGTTCAGCGACACCAACAAACTCGGCGAGACAGTCCCGAACGGCGACAAGTTCCTGGAGAGCAGGACGACTGTGACGGTGACGCCGCAGGCGCGCCTGG